>DATIDB010000234.1:0-8844 GCA_035456545.1 Alphaproteobacteria bacterium
CGAACGGCACCTCGCGCAGCAGGAAATAGCGGACCGGATCGAGCCCATATCGCTCCACCAGCGTCACCGGATCGATGACGTTGCCGAGCGATTTCGAGATCTTCTGCCCCTCATTGGTCCACCAGCCATGCGCGAAGACGCGCCGCGGCGGCTCGAGCCCGGCCGCCATCAGGAAGGCCGGCCAGTAGACGGCGTGAAAGCGCAGGATGTCCTTGCCGACCATGTGCAGGTCGGCCGGCCAGTAGCGCCGGTAGAGATCGCTCTCGGTCTCCGGGTAGCCGACCGCCGTGATGTAATTCGTCAGCGCGTCGAGCCAGACATACATGATGTGGTCGGGATCGTCCGGCACCGGCACGCCCCAGCGGAAGCTGGTGCGGGAAATCGAGAGATCCTTCAGGCCCGAGGAGACGAAGCTGATCACCTCGTTGCGACGGCTCTCCGGCGCGACGAAATCCGGATTGGCCTCATAGAAGGCGAGCAAGCGATCCTGCCAGGTCGAGAGCTTGAAGAAATAGCTGGGCTCCTCGACCCATTCCGCCTCCGCGCCGCTCGGCGCGATCTTGCGGCCGTCGGGACGCGTGGTCAGCTCGTTCTCGCCGTAGAAGGCCTCGTCGCGGACCGCGTACCAACCCGAATAGCTGCCGAGATAGATCTCCCCCCGCTCCTTCAGCCTACGCCACAGCGCCTGGCAGGAGCGGATATGCCGCTCCTCGGTGGTGCGGATGAAGTCGTCGTTCGAGTAGTTCATCACCTTCGAGAGCGCGCGGAAATTCTGCGAGACGCGATCGGTGAAGGCCTGCGGATCGAGGCCCGCGGAGGCAGCGGATTTCTCGATCTTCTGCCCGTGCTCGTCGGTCCCGGTGAGGAAGCGCACGTCGTACCCGTCGAGCCGCATGAACCGCGCCAGCGCATCGCAAGCGAGCGTCGTGTAGGCGTGCCCGATATGCGGCACGTCGTTCACATAGTAGATCGGCGTCGTCAGGTCATAGCGCTGGCCGGCGGCCATTCGATAAGAGCCTCATCTTGCGGCGCGGGACGGTCGGACGTTGATGCGGGCCTCTAGCGGGCCGTGGCGGCGAGATCGAGGAATGCCGTGAGCACGACCTGCTTGCGGTCCAGGGCGAGGCCGTCCGCCCGCGCGAACAGAAGGGTGGTCTTTTCCCACAAGGCCACCCATTGATCAAGGCCGGCCCGGCCGAGCAGACGGCGCATGGCCGCCTCCTCCCCCGGCACGATCTCCTCGGGGAGGGCCCCTCTCGCCCCCGCACGCGCCAGGCGCGCCAGCCACCAGGAGACGAGATCGGCAACCGTGCGGAAATCGTCGGCCGCCTCGCCGCGCGCCAACCGCTCGCCGAGCGCGTGCACCGCCTTGACGTCGAGAGCCGGCAGGGAGGCGATCAGGCCGACAATCTCGCGATAGAGATCGGCCCCGCCCGCGTCGGCGAGATCGAGGGCGCGGCCGATGCTGCCTTCGGCGAGGCGGATGAGGATCGCCTCTTCTTCGCGATCGGTCTCGGGCCGGTAGCGGCGCAGGAGCTGCGAGACCTCCCCGTCATCGAGGCTGCGCAAGGCGACGGTCCGGCAACGCGAGCGGATGGTCGGCAGCAGCCGGCCGGGCGCATGCGAAACGAGCAGCAGCAGCGCCTGCCGGGGCGGCTCCTCCAGCACCTTCAAAAGGGCGTTTGCGGAATTGCGGTTCAAGTCGTCGGCGCTGTCGACGACGACGATGCGCCAGCCCCCTTCCGACGGGGTGAGCCTCAGGAACGCGCCGACCGCACGCACATCCTCGACGACGATCTCGTCGCGGAGCCTGCCGGTCTTCTCGTTCACCGTACGCTCCAGCGTCATCAGGTCGGGGTGGCCGCCGGCGGCGACACGCCGAAATACCGGATCGGCGGGATCGACCGCCAGTCCGGCCGCCGGAGCGTCACTCCCGAACAAGCCGCCTCCGCCCCCTTCTCGCGCGAGCAGCCAGCGCGCGAAGCGGAAGGCGAGAGTCGCCTTGCCCACCCCGCGCGGTCCGCTGAGGATCAGCGCGTGCGGCAGGCGGCCGGAGCGCTGGAAGGATTCAAGCAACGCGGCCGCCGCGTCCTGCCCGATCAGGAGCGGGTTGGCGCGCGGCTCGATGCGGGCGGAGCCGATCTCGTCCCCGCCGGTCATTCCGGAAGACCAAGCCCCAAACGCTCGCGCACCGCGCGGCGAATGTCGGCGGCCACCTCGTCCACCGGCCGGGTCGCGTCGAGGATGGCGCAGCGCATCGGCTCTCGCGCGGCGATGTCGAGGAAGCCGGCGCGCATGCGCTCGTGGAAGCGCGTGTCCATCCGCTCATAGCGGTCCTCGCCGGCGCCGCTCCTGCGCGCGAGGGCGCGGCCAAGTCCCGATTCCACGGGAATGTCGAGGATCAGCGTCAGCGCCGGCGCGAATGCGCCGAGCACGACGCGATGCAGCTCTTCGATAGTGGCGCGCGCAAGCCCCTGGCCGTAGCCCTGATAGGCCATCGTCGAATCGGCGAAACGGTCGGAGATCACCCAGGAGCCGGCATCCAGCGCCGGGCGGATGGTGCGCTCGACGTGATCGCGACGGGCGGCGTAGTGCAACAGGGCTTCGGTCATCGGCTCCCAGCGGCCGACGGGGCCACCGACGAGGAGCGAACGGATCTCCTCCGCGCCTTCCGAGCCGCCTGGCTCGCGCGTCAGCACCACCGTCTCGCCGATGGCGCGCAGGGAGGCGCCGAGGCGCTGAAGATGGGTGGACTTGCCCGCCCCCTCCCCGCCTTCGAGCGTGATGAAGCGGGGCGCGGTCATCGCCGCGCCCCCGCAGGGATCATGAGCCGAGGAAGAGGTAGCGCAAGTTGGCCGCAAGGCGTCCGACCATGCCGAGCGGCGCCACATCCGCGCCTGCGACCAGCGGGATGTCCATAGCGGGCATGCCCTCCGCCTCGACATGGAGCGTGGCGATCGCGTCCCCCTTGCGCACCGGCGCGGGCAGCGGGCCCTCGAAGCGCACCAATGCGGTCATCTTGCGGCGCGCCGACCGCGGCAGCGTCACCGTCACGTCCGAGGCGACGGTCAGCGGGACCTCGGACGCGGCGCCCTGCCAGACCGGCGCCGTCTCGATCGTCTCGCCGGCCTTGGCGATGGTGGCGTTGACGAATTCCCGGAAGCCCCATTCGATCAGCCGCTCCGATTCCTGCGAACGCTCGTTGACGCCGGCAAGCCCGTGAACCACCAGGATCAGCCGGCGGCCGTCGCGACTGGCCGAAGCCGACAGGCCGTAGCCGGCCTCCTCCGTATGGCCGGTCTTCAGCCCGTCCACGTTCATGTTCTTGTACAGAAGGGGATTTCGGTTCCCCTGCTTGATCTTGTTGTAGGTGAATTCGATCTCCGAGAACAGCGGGTAGAAATCCGGGAAATCCTCGATGATGTGGCGCGACAGGATGGCGATGTCGCGCACGCTCATCAGGTGGGTCGGATCGGGCCACCCGGTGGCGTTCCTGAAAGTGCTGTTGGTCAGGCCCAATTCGCGGGCCCGCTCGGTCATCAGCTCGGCGAAGGCCTCCTCGCTGCCGCCGATCCCCTCGGCCAGGACGATGCAGGCGTCGTTGCCCGATTGGATGATGACGCCGCGCAGGAGGTCCTCCACCCGGACGCGGTCGCCGACATGGACGAACATCTTGGATCCCTGCATGCGCCAGGCCTTCTCGCTGACGGGCAGGGTGTCGTCGAGCCTCAGCTCGCCATGCTTCAGCTTGTCGAACACCATGTAGAGGGTCATCAGCTTGCTCATGGAAGCGGGCGCGATGGCCTCGTCCGCCGCCTTCTCGAGCATTACGGTGCCGGTGTCGTAATCGATGAGAATCGCGTGCCCCGCCGCCGTCTCGATCGGCGCGGCGTTGGCGGGCGCGGCGATCAGGGCGAAAACGAGTCCAAGCGTAAGGGTAACGGCACGCAAGCGCGTTGCGATCATGTTCGTTGGTCCCCCTCGTCGCTTCGCCGCAGATGCGGCGCTACGCTGTCCAAAACAATACGCGCGAATGCGCCTAAATTAAGGTTTACGGCGGAACCGGCGCGCCGTCCCGCCGCGTCGTCGGTCAGTCCACGACGATCCGAGCTTCCGGATGGCCGAAGGAGATGACCCGGGCAAGCACGGTGTCCGCGTCCGCCACCGATGCGATCGGGCCGAGGCGGACGCGGTAGAATCTCTGGGCGCCGATCTGCGCGGGAGAGACTTGCGCGGGACCGAGGCCCGAGAGCTTTGCGCCGAGCTGGCGCGCGTTCTCATAGCTGGTGAAGGAGCCGGCCTGGACGAAGATCTGCGTCGGCCTGACCGGCATCTGGAAGACGCGTTGATCGAAGATGGGAGCCGGGTTGGCCAATCCCACGGCCGAGACCGCGGTCGGCTTGGGCTGCGCGCCGGCGGGCGGCGCCGAGCCCGGAAGGGCCTCAGCGACGACGGCCGAGGCCGGAGCCGCGGCGGGCTTGCCCGCCCCGCTGTCGGGCCGGCCGGCGGCTGCGGCCAGAGCGCGGCTCTCCTCCTCCAGGATTTCGACGCGCACTTTGGCGGTGCCCTTGGCATAGACGCCCAGAAGCTGGGCGGCGCGGCGCGACAGGTCGATGATGCGGCCATGCGCGAAGGGTCCGCGATCGTTGATCCTCACCGCGAGGGCGCGGCCATTCTCCAGATTTGTGACCCGGACCATGCTGGGCAGCGGCAGCGTGCGATGCGCCGCGGAGACCTCGTTCGGATTGAAGATCTCGCCGCTCGCGGTCGGCCTGCCGGCGAATTCCTCGCCATACCAGGAGGCGATGCCGGTTTCCGAGTAGTTGAAGTCCTCGGCCGGGTAGTACCAGACGCCGCCGACCTGATAGGGCTTGCCGATCTTGTAGCCCGGCTTCGGCTTGTCCTTCTCGAGCGACTTGACCGTAACGGAGACCAGTTTGCTCTCGGCGCAGCCCGCGAGCGACAGCGCGGCGACAAAGGCCGCGATCAGCCCGAAGGCCGGTCTCCCCTTGACGGTCAAATCTCCCCCCTTCCAGTCCCGTGATTCAGGTCCCACCGCTATGGGCCGCCCAGCCGATCCGCAAGATGCCCGACCGCGGTGGCGAAATAGAGCGAGCGGTTCCAGCGCAGGATGGTCCGGTAGTTGTCGTAGACGAGATATGCGGCGCCGCCGCGCCCCGCCGGCTGCGCAAGAGACGCGCTGACGCCCGACGCCGGCAGCGCTCCCCCATCGGCGAGCGTCACGCCGAGTCGGCTCCACTCCTCCAGGCTACGGCGCTGGTCCAGCGTGATGAGATTCTGGTCGAATCCGGCGGGGAGTCGAACCTGGCGGCCCCAGCTCTCGCTGCCGTTCCAGCCCGTGCGCGTCAGGTAATTGGCGATGGAGGCGAAGACGTCGGCGCGGCTCGACCAGATGTCGCGCCGTCCGTCGCCGTCGAAATCCACGGCGAAGTCGAGGAAGCTGGACGGCATGAACTGGTTTTGCCCCATGGCCCCGGCCCAGGACCCGGTCATCGCCGTGGCGGAGATGTGGCCCGCATCGACGATCCGCAGGGCCTGCAGCAGCTCTTTGCGGAAATAGGCGCTGCGCCGCCCGTCATAGGCGAGGGTGGCCAGCGCCGCGACGACGTTGAACTCACCGGTCAGGCGGCCGTAATCGCTCTCCACGCCCCACAGCGCGACGATGAAGCGCGGCTGGACGCCGAAGCGCTGCGACACCTGTTGGAGGAGCGTGGCGTTCTCGGCCATCAAGGCGCGCCCCTGCTCCACCCGCCTTTCGCTGACGACCCGCGCAAGGTATTCCTCGAAGCGCAGGGTGGATTCCGGCTGGTTGCGGTCGAGCTCGATGACGCGGGGCAGCGGGGCCAGCCCAGCGAGGGCGAGGGAAATGGTCGATTCGGAGATGCCGCTTGCGCGCGCCTCGGCGCGCACGCCTTCCAGCCATCCGGAAAAGTCCTGCGGGTTGGCCAGAGCGAAGGCGGGCGACAGGAGCGCGATCAGCCCGGCGGCCAAGCTTCGCAGCAGCTCGAACCGACCCCTCGCGCGGTCCATCGCCCTCCCCCTACAGCAGCAATCCTCGCCCCTCGGAGAATTGTCTGTGCCATATCCGGCGGGCGCGCGACAAGACTTTCGCTGCGAAATGCAACGGGGAGGGCCGCGAAGACCCTCCCCGCTCGCCGTTTCGGGACGATCAGCGCTCGAAGAGGCCGCGATCGCGGATGTAGCCGGTGCGCGAGTCGAAGGACAGAGCGGCGAGCCCAAGGCTGCCGTTCCGGTTCTTCAACACCAGAACCTCGAAGAGGCTGGCCTCGGCCTCGCCCAGGGTGCCGTAGTCGACCTTCTCGATGTCGTGCGCCTGCTGATAGTCGGCGCGGTAATTCAGGATGCCCATGACGAGATCGGCCTCCTGCTCGCCGCCCCCTTCGCGCAGGTGGTGGAGCTGCGGGCGGCGCGCGGCGATGGCGCGGCGCACCTTCTCGCTGGCGAAGGGACCCTCCGGCACCCGGTCCAGGAGCCGCGAGGCCTCATGGCTGATCTGCGCGGCCGAGACGATCGGGATTTGCAGGCTGACGGAGAGCCGCTTCATCATGCGGGCGGTCAGGGCTACCGCATGCTCCCGGTTCTCGAACGCGACCTCCGGCGGCGGAACGATCTGAAGGTAATCGATGAGGACGCCGCCGAGCCGGCGCGCGCCTTCGCGCACCGAGCGCATGCGCGCATCCTGCGCCAGCCGCTCGACATTCCAGTCGGGCTGGTAGACGACCTCGATCCGCCCCTGGTTGGCCTTCAGCCAATCCATCGACTGCTGCAGCTCCTGCATCGTGCCGAGGCTGTTCGAGTCGAGGACCCCGCTCTGCACCCATTTGCGGATGTCGCTATACGTCCATCCGTTGACGCCGAGCTTGCGGGTCAGGGCCGATAGGAGCTTCACGAAAACGGATTCGGTCGGGACCTCGTAGGAATAGAAGATGAACCGGTCCTCCGGGTACCGCTCCAGCCAATGCAGGAGCAGGTTGAGCATCACGGTGGTCTTCCCATGGCCGGTGCGCCCGGCGATCACCGTCAGCTCGCCCGGGTAGAAGCCGACGCCCCGTTGGTCGAGTGACGTCCAGCCGCAGGTCCGCCCCGCGCCGGAGACTTTCATCCGGTCCAGAAAAGCAACGAAGCCGGTATCCCCCGAACCGTCCATAGGCCCCCCTTTCCCAGCCCAAAAGCCTGGTACGAAGGGGCATATTATAAAAATCTATTGAAAAAAGCAATAATTCGAAGGTTTAGGCCGCCCGAAGCGCCTGTTCCAAATCCTCGATCAAGTCGCCTGCCGCCTCGATGCCCACGGAGAGCCGCAGAAGGTCCTTTGGAACCGGGCTGTCCGCCCCCTCGATCGAGGCGCGGTGCTCGATCAGGCTTTCGATTCCCCCGAGGGAGGTCGCGATCTTGAAGAGCCGGCAGGCGCCCCAGACGCGCAGCGCCGCCTCCTCCCCGCCCAGGACCCGCAAGGAGAGCATGCCGCCGAACCCGCCGCTCATCTGACGCCGGGCGATCGCATGGTCGGGATGGCTTTCGAGACCGGGATAGAGAGCCTCCAGGATGGCGGAATGGCCCTCGAAATGCCGGGCGATGGCGAGGGCGTTCTCCGACTGCGCCCGCACGCGCAGGAACAGCGTGCGCATCCCCCGCAACATGAGCCAGGCCTCGAACGGCCCGAGCACCGCCCCGCCGTAGCGCCGGATGGCGATGAGCTTGTCCCAGAACGGGCTCGGCTCCTTGGTTACCAGCGCGCCGGCGATCACATCGCTATGCCCGTTGAGATATTTCGTGCCCGAATGCATGACGATGTCCGCGCCGAACTCGATCGGCCGGCTCAACACCGGGGAGGCGAAGGTGCTGTCGACGAAGACGAGCGCGCCCGCCCGATGCGCGATCTCCGCCGAGGCGGCGATGTCGGCGACGGCCATGGTGGGATTGGACGGCGTTTCGAGCCATACGAGCTTGGTGCGTCCCGGCCTGATCGCGCGCGAAAGCGCCTCCAGATCGCCGTTCGGCACGAAATCGAACTGGATGCCCCAGGCCCCGGCGATGTCCTTGGCGACGCGCCGCACGCCCCAATAGACCACCTCCGGCAGGACCACGTGGTCGCCGGAGGCGAGCGCCTGGATCGGCGCGCTCGCCGCCGCCATGCCCGAGGAGAAGAGGAGCGCCGCCGAACCCCCTTCGAGGCTGGCGAGGAGCTGCTCCGCCTGCTCGTAGGTCGGGTTGTCGTCGCGGCTGTAGAGATATTTCGGCCGTCCCGGCTCGGCCGCGCGCACATAGGTGCTGGCGGGGTAGATGGCGGGAGCGACGCCTCCGGTCGTCGGCTCCACCCAGCCCAGCGCCTGAGCGGTCCGCGTCTCGGGACTGTAGTCGGCGCGCTCTGGGCTCATCTCGGGACCTTTCTGCAGGTTTTTCGGTTGTGCGGATACTATCGGGAGGGTCGCAGCGCTGTCACGGCCGGCGGAGTATCCGAGAAGCTGGAGAGGGCGCCCTCGCCAAATTCATGCGCGACCGCCTCCAGCGTGGCCCGGTCGAGCATGATTTCCATCTGCTCCTTCCGCGTCAGGGCGTCCAGCCCCCGCAGCCGGGCCTTGCTCCGTTGCCCGCCGCGTGCTCCGTTCGTATTAGAGCGCCTTGCGCCCGCGACCCATCCGAGCCACTTCGCTAGGGACGCCGGTGGTTGGAGGCCGTCGCGCTTGGGCTGGAGAGGAATCGGCTGCGCCTTCGCCTGCGCGATGATCGCCGCGGCCTTCCCCGCTTTCGGGGCAGGCGAGAAGAAGTTCCGGCTGCTGGTGACCGGGAGCACCTTCGTCA
>DATIDB010000235.1:0-6941 GCA_035456545.1 Alphaproteobacteria bacterium
TGCCGATTCCCCCGCGCGCCAGATGGCCGAGCAGGCTGGCGATGCCGTTGACGAAAACCTCCGCGCCGATGAAGCCCACATCCGGGTGGCGCTCCGCCTGCCAGGCCAGATGCTCGCCGCCGCCGAAGCCGATCTCGAGCCAGATCTCGCGCGGGCGCGGCTCGAAGAGCGCTGCGGGATCGAGTTGCGCGCCCGGCGCCGGCAACGCGACCGCCAGCTTCGGCAGCAGATCGGCCAAGAGCCGCTTCTGCCCGGCCCTGAGACGCCGTCCGCGCCGGCGGCCGTGGACGGTCCGCCGCACCGGGGGCGGCCCCTGGGTCATGGCCGTCGAAAGAGGGGCCGACTAGACCGCTCGCAGCAAGGGCTCGACGAGATCCAGCTTCTCCCAGGAGAAGCCGCCGTCGGGCTCCGGCGCGCGGCCGAAATGGCCATAGGCGGCGGTGCGGGCATAGATCGGGCGGTTGAGCTGGAGATGCTCGCGGATGCCGCGCGGGGAGAGATCGACCAGCTTCTGCAGCGCCGAGGCGAGCTTGTCCTCCGGCACCCGGCCGGTGCCGTGGGTCTCGACATAGACCGAGAGCGGCTTGGAGACGCCGATGGCATAGGAGACCTGAATCGTGCAGCGGTCGGCGAGGCCCGCCGCGACCACATTCTTCGCCAGGTACCGGCAGGCATAGGCGGCCGAGCGGTCGACCTTGGTCGGGTCCTTGCCGGAGAAGGCGCCCCCGCCATGCGGGGAGGCGCCGCCATAGGTGTCGACGATGATCTTGCGCCCGGTGAGGCCGGTATCGCCGTCGGGGCCGCCGATGACGAAGCGCCCGGTCGGGTTCACGTAGAACTCGTCCTCCGGGCACATCCAGCCTTGGGGCAGCGTGTTGACGACATGCGGGCGCACGATCTCGCGCACCTCGTCCTGGCTCAGCTTCTCCGCATGCTGCGTGGAAACGACGATCGACGTCGCCTTGACCGGCCGGCCGTCCTCATAAAGAAGCGTGACCTGGCTCTTGGCGTCGGGGCCAAGGCCGGGCTCGGCCCCGGAATGGCGCGCCTCGGCCAACGACTTCAGAATCGCATGGGCGTAGTGCAGCGGCGCCGGCATCAAGGCCTCGGTCTCGCGGCAGGCATAGCCGAACATGATCCCCTGGTCGCCCGCCCCTTCGTCCTTGTTGCCTGCGGCATCGACCCCGCGCGCGATGTCCGCCGACTGCGCGTGAATATGGATGTCGACCTTGGCCTTCTGCCAGTGGAACCCGTCCTGCTCGTAGCCGACATCCTTGATGGCCGCGCGCGCGATCTCTTCGATCAGCGCGCGAGTCATTGAGGCGGGGCCGCGCACCTCGCCCGCCAGCACCACGAGATTGGTGGTGCAGAGCGTCTCGACCGCCACGCGCGAATGCGGATCGGCGGTGAGATAGGCATCCACGATCGCGTCGGAGATGCGGTCGCAGATCTTGTCCGGATGGCCTTCGGCGACCGATTCGGAGGTGAAGAGATAGCGGCGTGCGGTCATGCGTGACGAGCCCCGGCGAGTATGGTCCTAAATCAGCCCTAGACGCGGTGGGCGGGGCGCTCCCGCCCGAAGGACGAGGCTTGTTGCAGCGAACCGCCCCCGACGTCAAGCGTCAACACGGACGAAGGCGAAGGTGTCACCCCTGCTCGGTGGCGTTGGCGAGCGACTTGGTTAACTCGAAGAGCCGCTTTCGAATCGAGGCATCGCCGATTCGGTAGTAGGCGCGCACCAATTCCAGGGTCTCGCGCTTGACCATGGGGTCGGGCTCGATGGGTGCGGCGCGAACCTCACCGAGGCCCTTGATGCGCGAGGGGGTCCGGGCCGCCGTGTCGGCGGACATATCCTCGAAGAAATAGGAGACCGGCACGTCGAGCACGCGCGCCAGGTCAAACAGCCGGCTGGAGCCGATGCGGTTGGCGCCGCGCTCGTATTTCTGCACCTGCTGGAAGGTCAGGCCGATCGCCTCGCCGAGCTTCTCCTGGCTCATGCCGAGCAGCGTTCGCCTCAGGCGCACGCGGCTTCCGACATGCACGTCGATCGGATTCGGCTTGCCGTAGGACTCATCGTCCTCGGCGGCACGGCGGCGACCACGGGGCATGGCGAGGAGCGTCCTTCGTTGGTTCGTCCGGGGCAGGAATTTCCTCTAATAAACATACGTCCGTATGCGGTCAACGCGTTTCGGCCGGCAGCAGCGACGGCCCGCGTCGAATGGCTTCAGACCCGGCGCGCCGCCAGCGCGAGCACCAGGACGAGAAGGAGAAGCGCCCCCGCGATCGCCTCGCCGAAACGGGCGAAAGGCGTCTTGGGGAGCGCATTGGGCAGGGCGGCGTCGATCACCCCCTCGACACCGAGATCGAGCTTCGCCAGGACGCGGCCATAGGCATCGACCACACCGGAGATGCCGGTATTGGCCACGCGCACCAGGGGAAGCCCCTCCTCGACCGCCCGCAGACGTGCGGCGGCGAAATGCTGGTGGGGCCCGGTCGACAGCCCGAACCAGGCGTCGTTGGTGAGGTTGAGCAGCCATTGCGGTCGCGTGCCCGGCTGCGTCACCTCACCGGGGAAGATCACCTCGTAGCAGATGAGCGGGCTGACCGGCGGAAGGCCCGGCAGCTCGACGGTGACCGGGCCGGGGCCGGGCGTGAAGTCGCTCTCCCCCGGCGCGATGCGGTCGACGCCCGGGATCCAGCGGATCGGCACATATTCTCCGAAGGGCACCAGATGGAACTTGTCGAAGGTCGCCCGCACCGCGCCGGAGCCATCGAGCGCCACCATCCCGTTGTGCCAGGCGGTCCCGCCGGCGCCTTCCGAAACGCGCGGAACCCCGGTGATGAGCAGGCCGCCGGGCGGAACGGCGGACGCCAGCGCCTGGGCGAGGCCCGGATTGCGCTCCAGCGCGAAGGGGACCGCCGTCTCGGGCCAGATCACGGCCGCCTTGCGCGCGCCCGCGTCGCCAGCGACGCTCATGCGCATCTGCTTCAAGAGATGCGCCTCCGCGAGGCTCTGGTCCCATTTGAGGGTCTGGGGAATGTTCGGCTGGATCAGGCGCAGACGCACGCCCTCGACCTCGCCCGGACCTGCGCCCGAGAGCCGCTCGGCGCCGTAAAGGAACATCCCGCCGAGGAGCAGCGCCGCCGCCGGAACCGCCCAGAGGCGCAGCGGACGGCGCAGACCCGGATCGAGGGCGAGCATCGGGCTGCCCGCGGCCAGAAGGGTCAGAAGGCTGAGGCCCCAGGTTCCGGCGAGCGCGGCCGCCTGCACCATCGGCAGGCTGAACAGCCAGACCGAGCCGAGAAGGTTCCAGGGAAATCCGCTGAAAACCCAGCCCCGCAACCACTCGCCGAAGACCCAGAACGCCGAGAACGCCAGCAGCAGCGAGACAGGGCTGCGCCCGGCGAGCAGGCGCGCCGCCGTCGCGGCCAAGCCGATGAAGACCGCAAGGATCGCGGCGAGGCCGCCGACGAAGAGCGGGATCAGCCAGCCATGGCGCCACGGATCGATTAGCAG
The DNA here is from genome assembly GCA_035456545.1 of Alphaproteobacteria bacterium. GTDB lineage: Bacteria > Pseudomonadota > Alphaproteobacteria > JAREAF01 > JAREAF01 > JAREAF01. The sequence goes on from DATIDB010000235.1 coordinate 3,518, forward strand.
AGAATGCGCGATCCAATAGAGGCCGACCATGTGATGGCCAAGCCCGAAGGCGAACCCGATCAGGCCGGCGCGCACCGGTCCCGCCGCGCCCGCCACAAGGGCAAGGAGAACTGGGATCGACAGAAGGAGCAGGGGAACGATGTGGAAGGGGGGCAGCGCAAAGGCGGCGAGAGCGCCGGCCAGGAGGGCCAGCGCAAGCCCGGCGCGCGTGCCCGCCCGCCGGCCGAGGGCGGAGCGCAGCCCGCCGCGTCCCGGCCTCGCCGCGGCCGTGCCCTCGGCGGCCTCGATCATTCCGCCGCCTCGGGCGTCGGCAGGTTCTTTACCTTCAGGCGTTTGATGCGGCGCGAATCGGCATCGACGATCTCGAAGGCGAGGCCCGAGGGATGCTTGACCACCTCGCCGCGCTTGGGGATGCGCCCGGCCAGCGAGAACACCAGGCCGCCCAGCGTGTCGATGTCCTCCTCGCGCTCGGCCTCGGACAGCACCGGGCCGACCCGCTCCTCGAACTCCTCGATGGTGGCGCGGGCGTCGGCGAGGACCGTGCCGTCGGGGCGCTGCACCACCTTGGGCTGCTCCTCGACGTCATGCTCGTCCTCGATCTCCCCGACGATTTCCTCGACCACGTCCTCGATCGTCAGAAGTCCGTCGATGCCCCCGAACTCGTCCACCACCAGCGCCATATGGACGCGCTTCAGCCGCATCTCCAGCAGGAGGTCCAGAAGCCGCCCCGACGGCGCGACGAACAGCACCTCGCGCATCATCCGGGTGATGTCGAAGGGCTCCTCGCGCCGGGCAAGGTGCACGAGGACGTCCTTCATATGCACCAGGCCGATCACGTCGTCCAAGGTCTCGCGATAGACCGGCAGGCGCGAATGTCCCTCCTCCACCAGGAGCTTGACCAGGCTGTCCAGCGTGACGTCGGCGGGGACCGCCACGATGTCGGCGCGCGGCACCATGACGTCCTCGGCCGTGCGGCCCCGCAGCTTCAGGATGTTGAGGAGGAGGATGCGCTCCTCGGCCGAGATCGGCTCCTCCGGTTCCTCGACCTCGCCCTCCTCGATCAGCTCCTCGATGGCGTCGGCGAGCGAGGTATCGCCGCGACGGCGCAGCAGGCGCGAAAACCAGTTCTTGAGGAGGCCGAGGGACGGGCCCGCCTCATCCTCGCCGTTGCGCCCGGTTCTGTCGGGATCGCTCATCGGCGGGCCGCGCGGCGGGAGGGCGCGGGCGCGGCGTAAGGATCGGAAATCCCCAGCCCTGCCAACAGTTTCACCTCCAACCCCTCCATGTGCCGGGCCTCTGCCGGCCGGTCGTGATCATAGCCCAAGAGGTGTAGCACACCATGCACCACCAGATGGCTCAAGTGGTGCCCGAGCGGCCGGCCGGCCCCTTCGGCTTCCCGCGCCAGCGTCTCGAAGGAGAGGATCACTTCGCCCAATGCGGCGTCCCGCCCCGGCCATTTCGGACCGGAGGGGAAGGCCAGGACGTTGGTCGGCCGGTCCTTGCCCCTCCAGAGGCGGTTCAGCGCGCGAAGCTCCGCATCGTGCGAGAGCACCAGGGTCACGCCCGCGGCCCCGTCGGGCGAAGCCGCGACGGCGTCCAGCGCCGCCCGCGCCGCGCGCCGCGCGGTTTCCGCCGGGCGCAGGCCTGGGACCCGCCAGAGCGGCGAGCGGACCAGCACGGCGACGGGCCCGCAGCCCGTTTTCGCCCCCCTCCGGCCGCGCCGGCCCCCGCTCACTTCGCCGGTGGCCGCCGGGCCGACTTGCCGGGGCGGCGCTCGCGCGCCTCATAGGCCTTCACCATGCGCGTGACCAGGGGATGACGGACGACATCGGCCTCGGTGAAGCGGATGGCGGCGATGCCCTCGACCCCGCTCAGGGTCTCGATCGCGTCGGTGAGGCCCGAGCGGGCGCCCGCGGGCAGATCGACCTGCGTCAGGTCGCCGGTGACCACCATCCGCGAATTCTCACCGAGGCGCGTGAGGAACATCTTCATCTGCACGGGCGAGGTGTTCTGCGCCTCGTCGAGGATGACGAAGCAGTTGGAGAGCGTGCGCCCGCGCATGAAGGCGAGCGGCGCAACCTCGATGTCGCCGCTCTGCAGCCGGTTCATCACCTGATCGCCCGGCAGCATGTCGTAGAGGGCGTCGTAGAGCGGGCGAAGATAGGGATCGACCTTCTCCTTCAGATCGCCGGGCAGGAAGCCGAGCCGCTCGCCCGCCTCCACGGCCGGGCGCGAGAGGACCAGCCGGTCGATGCGCCCTTTGAGCATCATCGTCACCGCCATCGCCACCGCGAGATAGGTCTTCCCGGTCCCGGCCGGCCCCAGGCCGAAGACGAGGTCGTGGCTGTGCATGGCGCGCACATAAGCGGCCTGAGCGGGCGAGCGCGGCGTCACATGCCGCTTGCGCGTGCGCAAGGCCAGGTCCTCGGTCGCCAGCGGGCCGAAGAGCGAGGGGCCGTCCTGCCCCGCCTCGGCGTCGCGGGCGAGGCGGATGGCGGCGTCGATCTCGTGCTGATCGACCTCGAGGCCGCGCTTCAGCCGGTCATAAAGCGCCGTCAGCGCGGCGCGCGCGATCTCGACCGCGCCGGAGGGGCCGGAGATGGCGATGCGGTTGCCGCGCGTCGCCATCGAGACCCCGAGCTGGGCCTCGATGCGGGCGAGGTTGCGGTCGTGCTCGCCATAGAGCGAGGGGAGCAGGCGGTTGTCCTCGAATTGAAGCTGTACGGGGGGCGGCAGGGCACGCTCCGGCACGGAGTTCAATGGGCCATCCTCGCTTCTGCAACGGTTGCACGGGGTTCGGGACTGCGGGACCCGAGGAGCCGTCCGCCGAGGCTGTGCGGCTCGACCGTCTCCACGGCGATCTCGGCGACGCTCCCGATCAGGCTTTCGGGACCCTCGGCATGAACGGCCTGCAGCCAGGGCGATCGGCCGAGGACTTGGCCCCCATGGCGGCCGCGGCGCTCGATGAGCACCGGAACCGTGCGCCCGAGCATCGCCCGGTTGAAGGCGTCCTGCTGGCGCGCGAGCAGGGTCTGCAGCCGCTCGAGCCGCTCGGCCTTTTCCTCCTCCGGCACCTGGTTCGCCAGCGCCGCCGCCGGAGTGCCGGGCCGGGCGCTGTATTTGAAGGAATAGGCCTGCGCTAAGCCGACGGCCCCGACAAGCGCCAGGGTCGCCTCGAAATCGGCCGCGCTCTCGCCCGGGAAACCGACGATGAAATCGGAGGAGAGGGCGATGTCCGGCCGCGCGCGGCGGAGCGCCGCGACCTTGTCCAGGTAGTCCTGCGCCCGGTGCTGCCGGTTCATCGCCTGAAGGATGCGGTCCGAGCCGGATTGGACCGGCAGGTGCAGGAAGGGCATCAAGGCTTCGATCTCGCCATGGGCGTCGATCAAATCGGCGTCGAGGTCGCGCGGATGGGAGGTGGTGT
>DATIDB010000236.1:0-2321 GCA_035456545.1 Alphaproteobacteria bacterium
CGAACATCTGCACCGCCTGCTTGGCGTTCTTGATCGTGACCTTGTTGAAGAGGATCGTGTTCGGCTTGCAGAGCAGGTTCGGGCCGATCACCGCCAGAAGGCTGGTGAAGCCGTCCTTGTTGTTGGTGAGGGCGTTGCAGAAGGCGTTCTCGGCCGCGCTGCCGCGCGGACCCATGATCAGGTCGATATGCGCGACCTCGTTGCCCTCGCCGATCAGTGATTCACCGACGAGCGTCTTGGTGATTTTGGCCATTCTCGAACTCCCCGAAATGATTGTGCGGCAGGGGCTCGGATTTCGGGCGTGCCCCGGCCGATCGGTTTGAACCCTTATCCCCTGACCCGCGCCCGTTCCGGTCCGGACCGAGGAGGCAGGCGGATCATATCGTCGAGCCGATGGGCCAGCAAGCAAGCAACTGTCAGATCGGCGCTCGTTCCCGGATTAAGATTGCGCGACTTGAGCTTGGAATCGAAGGCGAGCAGCCGGCGGCGACGCTCGACCCAGGGGCCGCGCCAGAGCCAGTCGCGGTCGAGGAGGTCGGCCTCTCCGCGCACCGCCTCGGCCGTGGCGGCGCCATATTTGCGCTGGATGTGGCTGTCGGCGAAGGCGGCCATGAAGCGCAGATGCACGGCGGCGACCGCCTCCTCGGGCGCCAGCCGCTCGGCCAGCGCCTCGCGGTATCGAGGCAACCCGATCTCGAACAGATCGGCATAGGCGGTGACGTATTGCCGGGCGATGCGGTCGCGCGCGGCCGCCAGCGCCATCGCCTGCTTGAGGCTGACCGTCGGGGGCTCCGACACATCCTCGGCGACGCTGCGCCCGAGCCCGCCGGGCGCGGCCAGCCGGATGGCCGCATAAGCCGCCTCGGCATCGGATCGGTCGAGCGCGTCGAGGACCGCCGCGACCCGCTCTCGCAAGGTCCCGCGCTCCGGCCGCCAGGCCGCGGCGATCAGGGGCGCCGCGAGCAGCACGATGCCGAGATTGGTGTTGAGCGCGACCGCGCTTCTCGTGGCCTCCACCGCCTTGAGGATGCGCTGGCCGACGCGAAGGCCCGGCGCGGCGATGACGGGCGCGGCCGCCGCGGCGCTCGCCTGGAATTGCGCGACGGTCATGCCGTGCCCCTCCGCATGGACATGCACATTGCCGGGCTTGAGGGCGGCAAGCTCGGCCAAACACGCCTCGAGGAAGGCGTCGGCGATGCGCCCGGCCTCGGCGGGTTCGGCAGGCGCCGCGGTCACCGCCGCCGCTCCGCCTCGGCGAGCAGGGCCAGCGCGTCGGCGGCGAGAATCGGCGCGATGGGAAAGGGCGTCACGCCTTGCAGCCCCTTCCAGGCCGGCATGGAGTTGACCTCGAGAATCGCCCAATTCCCGTCCGCGCCGCGGATCAGGTCGACGCCCGCATGATACGCCCCGACGACGCCGGCGGCGGCGACGGCGAGCTCCGCCACCCGGCCCTCGGCGGGGATGCCGACGCAGCGCGCGCCTTGATGGACGTTGGTGATCCAGCCCTCATGCTCGCGCAGCATCGCGGCGAGCGCCCGGCCCGCGCTGACGAGGACGCGGCAATCGCGGAACTGCGCATCGGCGGGCGGCACGAAGCGCTGGAGGTAGAAGACGCCGTCCACCGCCTCCGCCTCGGGAAGGGCGGAGGGGTCGGCGATCCGCAAGAGCCCCCGCCCCTGCGCGCCGAAGAGGGGCTTCAGCACCAGCTCGTGCCCGCCCCCCGCCTCCGCCGCGACCAGGGCGGCGGCGGCCTCGCGGCTCTGCACCGTCCAGGAGGGCGGGGTCGGCAGACCGGCGAGCGCCAGGCGCAAGCTGGTCTGCGCCTTGTCGACGCAGCGCTCGATCGCCGGCGCGGAATTGACGACCGCGCATCCCGCCGCCTCGAGCCCATGCAGGATGCCGAGCCGAAGCGTCACCTCCTCGAAGCTTCCGGCGGCGATGGTTTTGACGAAGACGAGATCGGGCGGTGGCGCCGCCGGCTCCGGCAGGAGGAAACGCACGCCGTCTGCGCGCATCTCCAGCCCGCAGCGGCGCAGCGACGACGCCTCGGCCGCGACGCCCGCGGCTGCGAAGCCCTCCTTGAGCCCGCGCACATGCCAGTCCGCCTGGTCGGCGAAAATGAGGATGCGCATCATCCCCACCCCGACCCTCCCCCATCGAGGGGGAGGGAGAAGAAGGGCACGCTGCATTCCCCTCCCCCCTTGCGGGGGAGGGACAGGGTGGGGGATGCGCCGCGCGCGATGGTCATAGGGATGCATCACCCCCTCCCCAACCCTCCCCCGTCAAGGGGGAGGGAGAAGAAGGGCAAAGCGGCCGCATCA
>DATIDB010000237.1:0-5476 GCA_035456545.1 Alphaproteobacteria bacterium
GCGGATGGGATGGGCGATCCGCTCCCTCGGCCGCGACGAGATGCGCGAATTCCTCCGCCTCCTCGCCATCAACATCGCCGATGTGGTCGAGGACGAGCTGGAGGACCCTCAGCTTCGGGCGGCGGTCGCTTTCGACGCCGTTCTCGGCACCGGCTATGGGCCGCGCGCGCCGGGAACGTTGCTGACGCTGCTCTACAGGTTGGCGGGATCGGTGGCGGGACGGCAGGGCGCGGTGGCGCTGCCCAAGGGGGGAATGGCGGGCGTGATCGATGCGCTCGCGGAGGCCGGGCAGGCGGCGGGCGTCTCGCTGCGTATGGAAGCGCCGGTGGCGCGCTGCATTGTCGAGGACGGCCGGGCGACGGGGGTCGCGCTTGCCGATGGCGAGCGGCTGGCGGCCCCGATCGTCGTCTCCAATCTCGATCCCAAACGCACCTTCCTCGAACTCGTGGGGCCGGGGCATCTCGACACCGGCTTCCTGCGCCGGGTGCGCAACATCCGCGCGCGCGGCGCGGCGGCGAAGCTGAACCTCGCCCTCGACGGCTTGCCGGAGCCCGCCGGTCTGGAGCCGCGGCATCTTTCGGGCCGCATCGTCATCGCCTCTTCCGTCGCTGAGCTCGAGCGCGCCGCCGATGCGGTCAAGTATCGCCGCCATTGCGAGCGGCCGGCGATCGAGGCGGTGATCCCGACGCTGCACGATCCCGATCTGGCGCCGAGCGGCAAGCACGTGCTCTCCGCCATCGTGCAATACGCCCCGCCCGAGATCGAGGGCGGATGGACGGAGGCGGCGCGCCGGCGCTTTGCCGATCTGGCGCTGGCGAGTCTGGAGGGCGTCCTCCCCGGGCTGCGCAGGCTCGTGCGTGCGCAACGCCTGCTGCTCCCTTGCGATATCGAGCGGCTCACCGGCGCGACCGGAGGACACTGGCATCATGGCGAGCTGGCCATCGACCAGATGCTGATGCTGCGCCCGGTTCCGGGCGCTCAGAGCTACGCCACCCCCATCGATGGCCTCTATCTCTGCGGCGCTGGGTGCCACCCCGGCGGCGGGGTGATGGGCGCGGCCGGGATGAACGCCGCGGACGCCATTCTCAAGGAGCGGGGGCGGGCATGATCGAGCGCGAGCACTTCCGCCGCCCGCTGCGGCCCACCCCATTCACCGATCGGATCGCCGAGCTCAATCCGCGGCGGTCCTGGATGGCCTGGGCCGGGCATCTGTCTCCCGCGGTGCTGGACAGCGTGGAGCAGGAGTATTTCGCCATCCGCAACCAGGCGACGCTGTTCGACATCTCGCCCCTCTGCAAGTACCGGATTCGCGGTCCCGGGGCCGAGGCCTTCTGCAACCGGCTGGTCACGCGCGACGTGCGCAAGCTGGCGCCGGGCGTGGTCGCCTATGTGCTGTGGTGCGACGACCATGGCAAGGTCATCGATGACGGAACGCTGTTTCGTATCGCCGCGGACGAGTTTCGTCTCTGCGCCCAGGAGCGGCACCTGCTCTGGCTGGAGGACAGCGCCATCGGCTTCGAGGTCGAGATCGCGGATGTCACCGCGGAAGTGGCGGCGCTCTCACTGCAGGGACCGACCGCCTGCGCGGTCCTGAAGACCCTCGCGTTGACGGGGATCGAGCATCTTCGCCCCTTCCGGATGGCGCGTTTTCCGTTGGGCCGGTTCGAGCTGGAGGTATCGCGCACCGGCTTCACGGGCGATCTCGGCTATGAGCTATGGACCGGGCCGGAGGCGGCCGTGGATCTGTGGGATCGGCTCATGACCGCCGGGCGTCCCCACGGGCTGCGAGCCATCGGGTGGCAGCCTGTCGAGATCGCGCGGATCGAGGCGGGATTCCTTCTCGTGGGGGTGGATTACCTGGCAGCCGATCACGTGCTCCGACCGAACCGGGCGCGTTCGCCCTTCGAGCTGGGCTTCGAAAAGCTGGTGGATTTCGCCAAGGGGCATTTCAACGGCCGGCGCGCTCTTCTGGCGGAGAGGGCGGCGGGCGGCGGGCGCCGGCGCGTGGTGGGTCTCGACGTGGCGGGCAACAAGCCGGCGGCGCATGCGCTGCTCTATTCTGGCCGCAGTCGGGAGGTCGGCCAGGTGACCTCCGCCGTATGGTCGCCGACCGCCAAGAAGAACATCGCCATCGCCACCATCGAGCGCGCGTTCGCCGACGGGACGCGGCCGATCTGGGCGGATATCTATGTGCAGAAGGAGCTGAAATGGTCGCGCAGCGAGGCCGCGTGCCGTCTGGTCGAGCGTCCGTTCTGGAACCCGCCGCGGCGCTGGGCCGTGCCGGCGCAAGACCGGTGAGGGCATTGCGATGGATCTAAGTCTTCCGGCAAGAGCGAAGGAGCTGCAAGCGCGGGCGCGCGCCTTCTTAGAGGAGGTGCTGCTGCCGCTGGAGCTGACCGTGGACGAGGCCGGCGAGCTTCCCGAAGCGGAGCGGCCCGGCCTGCGGCAGGCCGTCCGGGATTGGGGCTTCGCCGGCATCAACCATGCTCGCGAGGACGGCGGGTGCGGTTTCACCATGGTCGAGCAGGCGCTGATCGAGGTCGAGCTCGGCCGCGCGACCAACGGGCTGTGGACGGGGGTCTGGCGCCCTCCGGTGCCGCTCAAGTCCGGAACGCCCGATCAGAAGCGGCGCTATCTCCTGCCCAGCAACGCCGGGGAGCGGCGCGCCTGCTACGCCATCACCGAGCCGCAGGCTGGATCGGATGCGCGCATGGTGGAGACGCGCGCGCTCTGGCGCGAGGGCGCCTGGCGCCTTTCGGGCGAGAAGTGGTTCGTCACCTCCTGGAGCGCTTCGGATTACGTCATCGTCCATGCCCATGTGGACGGCGATCCCGACAAGCCGACCCTGTTCCTCGTTGACAAGCCCGCCGCGGGTCTCGTCCATCTGCGCTCACCCAGGTTCATGCATGCCTATTGCTTCGACCATGCGGAGCTTCGCCTGGAGGAGGTCGCGGTCGCCGACGAGAACCGTCTCGGCGAGGTGGGACAGGGCCTCGAGCTGACCAAGGACTGGTTCGTGGAGACCCGTTTGCAGATCGCCGCGCATTGCCTCGGCGCTTCGATCCGCGCCAGCGAGATCGCGAACGAGCACGCGGCCGGACGCATCCAGTTCGGCCGGCCGATCCGGGATTTCCAGGCCGTCGAGTTCATGCTGGCCGACAGCGCGGTCGAAATCTTCGCGGCGCGCTCCATGCTCATGCGGGCCGCGGCGGAGCTCGATGCCGGGCTCGACCGCAAGCTCATCCACGCCCGGGCGAGCGCGTTGAAGCTCTATTGCTCGGAAATGGCCGGCCGCGTGGTCGACCGGGCGCTGCAGATCCTGGGCGGGCGGGGCTATATGCGCGAGAACCCGGTGGAGCGGCTCTATCGCGATGTGCGCGTGGACCGCATCTGGGAGGGCACCTCCGAGATCCAGCGCGCCATCATCGCCGGCCAGATCAAGCGGCGCGGGTTGGAGGTCTATTCGCGCTGGGACTGACGAAAAGCACTCCGAAGGCGGTACCGCATAGCGGCAAATCGGGGCCGCAGGGGGCGAACCGGGTTGCCTGGCGTTTCACTGGCGGTCTAGGCTTTTGATTGGCCGTTCAATCAATAACAGGCAGGGAGCGCCGCAATCGGCGACATCAGCGATGGCGAGAACGACGCACAGCGTGCTTTCCCGGATACCGTCCATGAAGCGGCGCGAGCTGCTGAAGAACCTCGGCGCGCTCGGCGTCGGCGTGGCCGTGATGCCGATCGGACTTCGGCCGGCGCGCGCGGGAGACGAGGCGATCTATTTCACCTGGGGCGGCTACGACGATCCGGCGATGCAGCCGAACTATCAGAAGAAATACGGCGCGTTGCCGGAGTTCGCGACCTTCGGCGATGCCGAGGAGGGACTGCAGAAGCTTCGGGCGGGTTTCGTGGTCGACGTCATGCATCCCTGCTCCGCGGAGGTCCCGCGCTGGCGCGAGGCCGGCGTCATTCAGCCCATCGACACCAGCCGGCTCAGCCACTGGAACGAGCTGTTCCCCGAGCTGAAGGCGCTGCCCGCGGCAAGTCACGAGGGCAAGACCTACATGGCGCCGTGGGAATGGGGCCTGACCTCGATCACCTATCGCACCGATCTTGTCGAGCTGCCGGACGGGGAGGAGAGCTGGAAGATCCTCTGGGACGAGCGCAACAAGGGGAAGATCGCCGTCATCGATTCGGCGGAGGACACCTGGTGGGTCGCGGCGATCTACGCCGGCGTTCCCTTCGACAAAGTCGACGACGCCGCGATCGCCAAAGTGAAGGAGCTGTTGCAGAAGCAGCGGCCGCTCATCCGCATGTACACCTCGGACAACACGGTGCAGGAGCAGGCGCTGGCCTCCGGCGAGGTGGTGGCCGCGATGACCTGGGGCGACACCGCCAACAACCTGACCCAGCAGGGCCTGCCCGTGAAGTTCGCGCAGCCGAAGGAAGGCACGCTGACCTGGGTCTGCGGCCTCGTCCTCCACAAGGATGCGCCGCATCTGGACAAGGCATACGAGCTCATCGACGGCATGCTGGCGCCGGATGTCGGCAATTACTGCATCACCGCCTTCGGCTACGGGCACTCGAACCCGAACTCCTTCGATGGCGTCGACCAGGCGCAGCTCGCAGCGGTCGGAATCTCGAAAGGTCCGGTGGAAACCCTGAAATCGGGGCATTTCTACGTCCCGCAGCCGCCCGACGTGATCACCCGCATCAGCCGCGACTGGGAGGAGGTGAAGGCGGGTTTCTAGACGCGCTTCCGGCGCTGCCGGGTCCGGGAGCGGAGGGCTGCGGCTGCGCCGGCCCGAAGGGCGCGATCGCTCGCCGGCGCGCCAATCGCCGGCGCTGGGCCGCGCGCCCGTCCTAGAGCGGTGTTCCGAAAGATTGAATCACCTGCGTTGCGCATCCGGCCCGGCGATCGGCCAGGCGCGCCGCGAAGCGCGATGCCGCGCGGCGCATCGGGCGAGCGGCGCAACGCCGCCGTCGCCTGCCGGGGCGCAACCCCGAAGGGGCCGGGGCCTTTTGCGCTGCGGGTTCGTCGCGGGGCTTGCCTGTAGCGCCCGGCTACAAGGCTGCGCCCCGCTCCTGCCCGCAGCGCAAAATCCCTCCGGCGCAGATGCTTTCAATCTTACGGAATACCGCTCTAGCGGCGCCTCAATCCCGCGTGCGGGGACTGACGAGCGCATCGACGGCGAGCGCTCCGCCCGGCCCCGCGATCACCGGGTTCACGTCGATCTGCGCATAGCCGCCGGCGAGGTCGGCGGCCAGCCGGCTGAATCGCGCGATGGCCCTGGAGAGCGCGCGGCGGTCGGCCGGCGGAGCGCCGCGCCATCCCTCGAGCAATTGCGCCACCCTCAGCTCGGAGAGCAGCCGATCGGCCTCCGCCTCGCCGAACGGCGCCAGCGCGACCGCGGTGTCGCCGATCAGCTCGATCATCGAGCCGCCGGCGGCGACCATCACGAACGGGCCGAATTGCGGGTCG
>DATIDB010000238.1:0-3226 GCA_035456545.1 Alphaproteobacteria bacterium
ACACCGCCACCGAGCGGGCGAACAGAATTTGGAAGCAGCTTCTCGCCGACTACGAACCGCCGCCGACCGACCCAGCCATTGCCGAGGCGCTCGACGACTATGTGGCCCGCCGCAGGCCGGAGCTGGAGAAGAACCCGCCGCCTTAAGGCCGAGGGCCGCCCTCGCCAGGATCATTTCTTCCAACGGGGCCGTTCCATACGCACCCCTGTTTCCAAGCTCCACACCTAGAATCAGCGGATCTTCGGGGCGGGTCCGAGGCTGTTCGTCATGCGACTATTGGCAGCGCTGCTGATCGTGCTTCTGTGCGCCTGCGCATCGGAGCGCACCGCCTCCGCCTCGCGCCCAGTGCCGGAGGAGGAGGTGGCCCAGGGGCCGACCTTCTGGTCCGATCTCGGCGCAGTGGCCGCCTATACGGGTACAGGGGCGCTCGCGGGGCTCGTCGTCGGACTTGCCGCGACCTCGGGCAACAGCTGCTCCGATGCCGATTGCCTGGCTCTCCTTGCGTTTGGAGTCGCCATGGCGCCGGTCGGCGCCGTAATCGGCGCCGGCGTGGGCATCGTCGAGGTCGTTCGGGAGCACCGCAGGGCGAATCAAGCCGCTGCGGCCGCGCGGGCTCCCGAGCCGTGCCCCGATTCGCGTGCACAGGGATGGCTGAGCCGGTGCGAAGCCGAGCAGGGGCCGATCTCATCGGCTTCCGATGCGGCCCAGCTAGAAGGCTGGTTCGCGTCCTGCGAGACGATGGTCGCTCGTGAGTTCGAGGCAGTCCGCATCTCCGAGCTTCCGGCCGAGTGCCGATCGAACCCCGTCCCGCAATGGATGGAGCTGGACTGCAAGCGGGAGGCCTCGCTCATCGAGCAACGGCGCGCGGAGGCGGTGCGGTTCTTGCAGTCCGAGCGGAGGAAGCGCCAGGGTAGCCCTGAATTCGCTCACTGCCCGGCCTAGCCGGCCGCCCGGAACCGGCCTTCAGGCAACGCGATCGGGCGGCGCCTTTCCGGCGAAGAACGCATCGAGGTTGTCGAGCGCGCGGAAGCCCATGCCGTTGCGCGTGTCCACCGTCGCGCTGCCCAGGTGGGGCAGTAGGAAGGCGTTCGTCAGCGGCCGGTAGTTCGGGTTGATGTTGGGCTCGTTCTCGAAGACGTCGAGTCCGGCGGCGCCGAGGTGCCCGGACTTGAGCGCCGCGATCAAGGCCTCGTCGTCGACGATGGTCCCGCGCGCGGTGTTGACGACGATCGCGCCCTTCGGCAGCAGCCGGATCCGCGCCGCGTTCAGCCAGTGATGGGTCTCCGCGCTGGCCGGGCAGTTGATCGACAGGAAATCGCAGCGCGGCAGCATGTGTTCCGCGGTCTCGTGGAAGACCGCGCCCCGCTCCTCATCGGACCCCAACCGGCGGCGATTCGAATAATGGATCTCCATGTCGAAGCCGCGCGCGCGCTTGGCCACCGCGCGTCCGATGCGGCCCATGCCGAAGATGCCGAGCCTCTTGCCGGTAACGTGGACGCCGAGCATGCCGGTCGGCGCCCAGCTCGACCAGGTCGCCTCGCGCACCATCCGCTCGCCCTCATAGGCGCGCCGCGCGGCGCCCAGGATGAGGAGCATGGCGATGTCGGCGGTCGCATCGGTGAGCACGTCCGGCGTATTGGTGACGAGGATGCCGCGCGCCTTGGCCGCGGCGGTGTCGATGTGCTCGTAGCCGACCGAGAAGGTGGCGATGATCCTGATCGAATCCGGAAGCCTTGCGATCACCGCGGCGGTCAGCTTGTCGGTGGGGCAGGGCAGGAGGGCGTCCGCCCCCTCCGCCAGGCGCAGGAGGTCATCGCCCGTGTAGAGCCGGTCCTCGAGGTTAAGGCGCGGCTCATAGTCGCGCTCGAGGCGCTCATGGACGGCATCGGGCAGCTTGCGGGTAACGAGAACGACGGGCTTCCTGGCCATGGGTCTTGCTCATCGCAAAGGGGGACGGCGGTGTGGCCGCCCGGAAAACGGGGCCGGACAATACTATCGGCCCGCCGGGCGGCATGACATAATTGCGAACCGGTTATGTCTCCTCGCGCCGTCCTCCCCATTCGGATCGACCGCCCCATGCCGCTTCCGCAAGCTCTCGGCTGCGCTCTCTTGGTCGGACTCGCCGTGACGCTGGCGGGTCCGGCGGCGGCGCTCGAGATCCTGCCGCATCGCGCCGTCTACGAGATGGACCTCGATTCCGCCGAGACGCGCAGCAACATCGCCGATGTCGAAGGCTTCATGATGTTCGAGTGGCGCGATAGCTGCGACGGCTGGTCCATCACGCAGAAGCTGGCGATGACGGTCTACTACTCGACCGGCGAGACCTCCGATTTCGGCTGGTCCCTGAACAGTTGGGAGGCCAAGGACGGGCTGAAATACGGTTTCTTCGTCCGCCGCATGCAGGATGGGCAGGAGCAGGAGGCGCTGCGCGGAAGCGCCGAGCTCGAAGGAACGGGCAAGGGCGGGGCGGCGCATTACACCGAGCCGGAGCGGCGCGACGTGCCGCTTCCCGCCGGCACGCTCTTTCCGACCGCGCATACCGTCGCGCTTCTCAAGCTCGCCGACGCGGGCGAGAACCTCTTCTGGAGCGAGGTCTTCGACGGATCGGACGAGAAGGGGCTGTTCGGGGTGGGAGCGATCATCGGCAAGCGCACCGAGGCGCCGAAGGCGACCCAGGCGCCGAAGGAACTCGCCGGCGTCCCTTCCTGGCGCCTCGGGCTCGCCTTCTTCCCGCATGACAGCAAGGAGCTCGAGCCCGAGCACGAGCAGAACCTGCGCCTCTACGGCAATGGCGTGGCCGAGGACCTTATCCTGCAATATGGGGACTTCGCGGTGCGCACCAGCCTGAAGACGCTGGAAGCGCTGCCTCCGCCCGGCTGCTGATTCCCTCAGTCAGGCTTGCGCGGTTTGAAGCCGCGGCCCCGCATCAGGAAGCCCGGACCCATCTCCGCTTCGACCGCGTCGATCGCGCGTTCGACCCCGGCCCGTCTCGCGGCGGCCTCATCGAGCAGGTCGGGCGGATCGGCCTGGACCCCTTCGACCAATCCTTCCGCTCCGATTCCGATCAGGCGAAAGGCGCGCCCGTCCGCCTCGCGCTCCACAAGCGGCCGCGCCGACTGGTAAAGCGTCTCTGCAAGCTGCGTCGGATCGGCAAGGCCGCGATGGCGCGTCAGCAGCTTGAAATCCGCGGTCTTGAGCTTGACCGTCACCGTCTGCGCGGCAAGCT
>DATIDB010000239.1:0-6999 GCA_035456545.1 Alphaproteobacteria bacterium
GTCCGCGACGCGCCGGTTGGCCACGCCGTCAATTTCGAGCCCGGCGCCACCGAGCTCAGCGAAACCGAGAGCGGAGCGGTGGCAGGCTTCCTCGCGGCCGAGGGCGTCGACCCCGGCGAGCGCATCATGCTGGAGGCGCCCTCAGCGGGCGCGGCCGACACCGATCGCATCGCTCGGCGAATGGGCGCTCTTCGGCGCATCCTGGAGGATCAGGGCATTTCCGTCGCGGTCGCGCCCCCGGCGGCTCCGGGCGCGCTCGGACCCGACCAGATCCGCCTGGTCGCGATGCGCGCGACGGCGGTCGATCCCGATTGTCCGGGCTACAACGAGCCGGTCACCTCCTACGACCGCTTCGGGCGGCCGAACCTGGCGATCGGCTGCTCCAACGAGATCAATTTGGGATTGATGGTGGCCGATCCGAACGACCTCGTGCGTGGGCGCCCGCTTGCCCCCGCCGATGCCGAGCGGTCGGCGCTCGCCGTTCAGAAATACCGGACCGGCTCCGATGGGGACGAAGAAGGGCAAGGCGGCGCGTCCACCATGTCCATCCTCCCCCTCGCCATCGGTTCGGGGACCGGAGGAGGCACTCAATGACTGCAGCCCGTTTGATGACCCTGTCCGGCTCGGGTGAAGCCGGCGCGGCGTACCGTTCGGTGGAATGCGCCGCTTTCGTCGCCGACGATGAGACGCGCCGCGCCGTCGAGCAGGCCTGCCAGAGCCTCGGCAAGGACGTCTCCGTCTCGGAAGGCGGCAGCCGCGAGGCCATGGAATACCTCTCCGAGGCGCCGATGCCGGAGGTGCTGATCGTCGATGTCAGCGACACCGGCAAGCCGCTGTCGACGATGCTGACCATCACCGCCGCCTTCGCCGAAAACACCAAGGTGATCGCGATCGGCTCCGTCAACGACATCGCCCTCTACCGCGAGCTCATCGAGGGCGGCGTCAGCGATTACCTGGTCAAGCCCGTCTCCGAGAAGGCGCTAAGCGAGTCCATCGCGCGCGAGCGCAAGCCCGCCCTGCCGGCCGAGCCGGTCGGCGAGAAGCAGGCCGCGAACGTGATCGCCATCGTCGGCACGCGCGGGGGCGTGGGCGCCAGCACCATCGCGGCGAACTGCGCCTGGATCATGGCGCAGGAGAACAAGCGCCAGACCACCCTGCTCGACCTCGATCTGCAGTTCGGGACGATCGCCCTTACGCTCGACATCGAGCCGACCCGGGGCCTGCGCGAGGCGCTCGAGAATCCGAGCCGGATCGACAGCCTGTTCCTCAGCAGCGCCGCCGCCAAGCTCAGCGACCGGTTCACGGTCCTGGCCGCGGAGGAGGCGGTGGACGGCGAAGTGCATTTCGATCCATCGGCGGTCGACCTGCTCTTGGGCGAGATCAACCGCTCGAGCCAGTTCATCTTCGTCGACCTGCCCCGCGCCAGCAGCGTCGGACGTACCCGGCTGTTGCAGCTTACCACCCAGATCGTGGTCGTGACGGACGTGACGCTCGCGGGCCTGCGCGATTGCATCCGCCTCGTCGCCATGCTGGAGCGCGCCGCTCCGCAGGCGAAGCTGATCGTCGTCGCCAATCGGGCCGGCCGCACCGAGAACGCCCTGAGCAAGGCCGAGTTCGAGAAGGCCCTGGGGCGCAAGGTGGATGTGGTCCTGCCCGAGGACGCCAAGGCGCTGGCGACCTCCGTCAATCGCGGCAAGCCGCTTCCGGTCGTGGCGAAGGGCAGCAAGTTCGTCGGCTCCCTGCGGCAGCTCGCACGGCGTCTCGACGGAGCGGATCAGCCGAGACCCGGCGCCGCGACGGCGAAGAAACCCGCGTTCTCCTTCCTTAACCTGCTGAAGAAAAAGAAATGACCGTTCCTGAAGGGATCAATCGACCGGCGGAGGACCGCATCGTCCGCCTGCAGCGGCCGCCCGGCAACGGGCGCGACCGTCAGCCGGATGTCGCGCAGCTAGCGCAACAACTCAAGTTGCTGGTCGAGGAAGCGGCCAAAAGCAAGGGCGCGCCCCTTTCCCGCCCGCAGCTCTACATGAAGATCGGCGAGCTGGTGAACGCCGAGGCGGAGCGCCACGGCTGGGAGCTGTCCATGCCGGACCGCCGGCAGTTGATCGCCGAGCTCGTCGCCGCGGTCCAGACCTCCGAGCCGGCCGGCGGCGCGCTTGCCGTGCGGGATCACCTCGCCGTCAGCATCGGGGCGCCTCCGCCGCCGCGGGCGGGCGACAGCCTCTCCGCCGCCAGCCGCGAGAGCATCGAGGAAGCCAAGGGCAAGATCCAGCCGATCATCCTCGATCGCATGGACATGGCGGCGGCCGCCCAGCTCTCGCGCGAGGACCTGTCGCATCAGCTCGCCGAGCTGGTCGCCGAAATCCTCACGGAGATGAAGCTCCGCCTGAACTTGAAGGAACAGCAGGGGCTGGTCGAGCTTCTGCTCAACGACATGCTGGGGCTGGGGCCGCTGGAACCCCTCCTCGCCGACGAGACCGTGACCGACATCATGGTCAACGGCGCCAACAAGGTCTATGTCGAGCGCAAGGGCAAGCTGGTCCTGACCGACGTGCGCTTCCGCAACGACGCGCATGTCATGAACATCGCCAACCGCATCGTCAGCCAGGTCGGCCGGCGCATCGACGAATCACAGCCTCTTTGCGATGCGCGCCTCCTGGACGGCAGCCGCGTCAACATCATCGTCCCGCCCCTGGCGATCGACGGCCCGTCCATCTCGATCCGCAAATTCTCCAAGAAGAACATCACGCTCGACGTCATGGCGCGGCAGGGAAACATCTCGCCGCATATGGCGACTGTGCTGAAGATCGCCGCGCGCTCGCGGCTCAACATCCTGATCTCCGGCGGTACCGGCTCGGGCAAGACCACCCTGCTCAACGCCATGTCGCAGATGATCGATCCTGGCGACCGCATCGTGACCATCGAGGACGCGGCCGAGCTTCAGCTCCAGCAGCCGCATGTGGTTCGGCTGGAGACCCGGCCCGCCAGCCTCGAAGGCACGGGCGAGATCACCATGCGCGACCTGGTCAAGAACTCGCTGCGCATGCGCCCCGACCGCATCATCATGGGCGAGGTGCGCGGATCGGAAGCGGTCGACATGTTGCAGGCGATGAACACCGGCCACGAGGGCTCGCTCTCCACCATCCACGCCAACAAGCCGCGCGAGGCCCTCACCCGTCTGGAGAACATGGTCGGGATGGCCGGAATCAATCTGCCGTCCAAGGCGGTGCGCACGCAGATCGCCGCGGCGCTCGACGTCATCGTCCAGGTGAGCCGCATGCGCGACGGCATGCGCCGGATCACCCATGTGATGGAGGTCGTCGGCATGGAAGGCGACGTCATCACCACGCAGGATTTGTTCGTCTACGAGTTCGAAGGCGAAGAGGCGGACGGCAAGTTGCGCGGCAACTTCCGTTGCTCCGGCCTGAGGCCGCATTTCACGCCGAAGGCGGCCTATTTCGGCTTGGACCGGCCGCTTCTGGAGGCGATGGTATGACGCTTGCGGAGTTCGTCTCCACCGGCCCCGGGCTGCTGCTGATCAGCCTCGCCGTTCCCGCGATCGCCTTCGCCGTCTATTTCGCCGCGCAGCAATCGCGCCAATCGGCCGTTCGCATGCGCCGTATCAACCGCGTCCAGCAGGCGCCCGGGCCCGACGGCAGCGCTGCGAAGGCTGTGGTCTCGCTGAAGAGAATCACCAAGGACAGCGGCATCGGCGCGATCGATGCGCTGATCAAGCATCTGATCCCCAACCCGGAGAATCTCCGCGCGCGGCTGGAGCGCACCGGCTACACGATCACGCTCGGCGTCTACCTCATGGCTTCCGCCCTCGTCGGCCTGGTGACGATCCTGATCGGGCGCCTCTATCCGGTCCTCCCGGTGGCGGCGGTCATCCTGTTCAGCGTCTTCGCCGCTGTCGTGGTGCCGCACATATTCATCGGCGTGCTCTGCCGACGTCGAATCAAGAAGTTCCTCGAATCCTTCCCCGAAGGCATCGACCTCATCGTCCGCGGGCTGAAATCGGGCCTGCCGGTGACGGAATCGATCAAGACCGTCTCGACCGAACTGGACGGCCCGGTCGCGGTCGAATTCGGGCGGATCAGCGACAACATCAAGTTCGGGAAGACCATGCCGGACGCGCTGGAGGCCTGCGCCAAGCGCCTCGGCATCGCGGAATTCCGCTTCTTCACCATCGCGCTCGGCATCCAGCAGGAGACCGGCGGCAATCTTGCGGAAACGCTCGGCAACCTCAGCGACGTGCTGCGGCGGCGGCGTCAGATGAAGCTCAAGATCAAAGCCTTCTCCTCGGAGGCAAAGGCCAGCGCCTACATCATCGGCTCGCTGCCCTTCCTCATGGAGGGGCTGATCCTCGCCGTGAACTACGACTACGCGATCCAGCTCTTCACCGACGATCGCGGCCTCGTGATGGTCGGCTTCGGCCTGTTCAGCTTCATGATCGGCGCCGGCGTGATGGCGAAAATGGTGCGGTTCGAGATATGAACATCGCCGACTTCCTTCCGGGCATCGGAGCGGACGACCTGATCATCGGCATGGCGGGCATCTCCGCCGTGATGGCGACGGCGGCTGCCTGGTACGGCCTCGTCGACCACAATCCGGGCGCGCGGCGGGCCCGCGAGCTGGCGGCGAGCCGCGAGGCGCTGCGCGCCGGGCTCGGCGGGGTGCGCAAGCGCGCCAGCTCCCGACAGGTCTCGATCGGGCTGATGAAGCGGGTGGTCAGCCGCATCACCGTGCGACGCGACCGCCAGGCCGACAAGCTCTCGCGCACGCTGGCCCAGGCCGGATTCCGCAACAAGGACGCCATCATCGCCTACCAGTTCGCCAAGATCGTTGCGCCGCTGGCGCTCGGCCTCACTTCGGCGGTGCTGTTCTACGGCTTCGGTTTGTACAGCCTCAGCGGGCCGATGCGGGCGCTCTCCTGCATGGGCGCGCTGGGATTCGGCTATTTCCTTCCCGATCTCTACATCAAGAACACCACCGACAAGCGGCGGCATGCGATCCGCAGAGCCCTGCCCGATGCGCTGGACCTGATGGTGATCTGCGCCGAGGCGGGTCTCAGCCTCGACGCGACCTTGAAGCGCGTCTCGGAGGAGTTCGGCGAGGCCTGCGGCGCGCTGGCCGACGAGCTGGCGCTGACCGCGCTCGAGCTGGGCTTCCTCCCCGATCGCCGCCAGGCGCTGCGCAATCTCGACCTGCGCACCAACATTCCGGGCATTCGCGGAATGGTGAACAACCTGCTGCAGGCGGACAAGTACGGCACGCCCATCGCCCAGGCCCTGCGCGTCCTGTCGGCCGAGTTCCGCGAGGAGCGGATGCTCAAGGCCGAGGAGAAGGCGGCGCGGCTTCCGGCCATGCTGACCGTGCCGATGATCCTCTTCATCCTGCCGCCGCTCTTCGTCGTGCTGCTCGGCCCGGCGATCCTGCGCACGATCGACGCGCTGAGCAACTTCTAAGGGACGCTGCCCGAAGGCGCGAGGCGGCGGTGCACAACCGCCGTCTCGTCCGCGTGGATGCGGACCCAGCCCGGCAGCCGGTCGAGCAGCAACGCCGCGGGCGTCCCCGCCTGCAGCATCGTCCAGCCGATCGCATAGCGCTCCAGCAGCGCCTCCAGCGCGCCGGGCTTCGCCGACCGAACCGCGTCGAGATAGTCTGAGATGAACTCCTCGCCATAGAAATCGGCGCGCCCGTCGATGAAGACCGGCACGCCTTGGCCGATCAGAAATCCGCCGAAATCGAACGCGTTGAGCACCGCGTCGTCCGCCACCCCCGCCTCGCGGGCGGCGGCGAGCGCCGCCGCCGGCGCGACCGATGCGGGCGGCTCCGGCTTGGCAAGGCCGGCCCAGAGCAGGATGGCGAGCGCCACCAGCCCCGCGGCTGCGCCGCGAGCGGCATGAGAAGCGTCCTTGCGCTGTGCGAGGCTTGGCGCAAGCCATTTCCCCAAAGCGGGAGCCACCGCGAGCGGTCCCACCAAGCCCAGGAGCTCGCCATGCCGGACATGCGCAAGGGAGAGGTGGACCAACCCGACCAGCAGCAGGATCCGGAACGCCGGCAATTGGAACCGGCCGCTCAGCGCCAGGGCCAACATGCCGAGCAGCACGACCTCCAGTCCGGACACGGTCCCGAAATCGGCGGGCGCCCATTCCGCGATCGGCGCGATGAAGCCGCCGCCGTCGAGGAAGCCGAATGCGAAGCGGATGCCGGCCGCCGGTTCCTGGGGCGCGATCAGGCTGGCGAGCAGGCTTGCGGCCAGGAACGCGGCCCAGCCACGCAGCAGGCGCAGCCTCTCTTCGGCCGCCGCGCTCCACAGCGCCTCCAGGGCGAAGAAGCCGGCGAGCGCCAGGCCGAAGACATAGCCTCCATGCAGGTTCGCCCAGAGCGCGAGCATCGCCGCCCCGGCGAGGGGTGGCGCGCTCCGGCTTTCGGCGGCCCGGCACAGCATCGCCGCCCAGAACACCAGGAGAGGCCAGGCCAGGACATGCGGCCGGGCGATCATGTGCTGGGAGACGACGGCGAAGGCGGCGGCGCATAGCAGCATCGCATGGCGCGGCTCGAGGCTCCGCAAGAGCCTAGAGGCCAGCAGACCGAAAGCCAGACCGGCGGCCGCGGCGGAGACGGCCACCACGCCCGCCCAGCCGGCGATCCGGTACGCCCACCAGAAGAGCAGCTCCGCAAGCCATTCATGCGCATGCCAGGGCGCGCCGGGCATGCTGTGCGAAAAGACATCCCTGTCGGGAATGGTGAGGTGCTGAGCGATCCAGCGGCCCGCCGCCAGGTGCCATTGAATATCCGGGTCGCCCAGGAGGAGCGAACCGTTCATCAGGGCGACAGCCGTCACCAAGGCGGCGGCGAGCGGCGCCAGCCAGTCGCCAAGCGCCGGCCGCGCGGTCGCATCCGCCCTCATTTCCGCCATGGACAGCCCCTCCCGGCCGGCTGTCCGGATACCGCGGATATGGTTAAGGGAAGACTAAAGAGCAATTTGCTTAA
>DATIDB010000240.1:0-3721 GCA_035456545.1 Alphaproteobacteria bacterium
AGAAGCATGGCGTTGCGGAACACATGCCCATAGAGCACGCGCCGCTCGGAGAGGCCCTTGGCGCGCGCCGTCAGCACATATTGCTGGTTGATCTGATCGAGGAAGGAGTTCTTCGTCAGCATGGTCAGGCTGGCGAAGCCGCCGACCACCATGGCCAGCACCGGCAGCGTTATATGCCAGAAGTAATCGAGGATCTTCTCGGGCCAGGGCAGGCTGTGCCAGTCCTCCGAGACGAGCCCGCGCAGCGGGAACCAGTCGAGATAGCTGCCGCCGGCGAAGAGCACGATCAAGAGGATCGCGAAGAGAAAGCCTGGAATGGCGTAGCCGACGATGATGAGCGCGCTGGTCCAGACGTCGAAGCGGCTGCCGTCGCGCACCGCCTTGGCCACGCCGAGCGGGATCGAGACGAGATAGGTGATGAGCGTCGTCCAGATGCCGAGCGAGATCGAGACCGGCATCTTCTCGATGACGAGGTCCACGACCGGCCGGTCGCGGAAGAAGCTCTCGCCGAAGTCGAAGACCAGGAAGTTCCTCATCATCAGGAAGAAGCGCTCATGCGCCGGCTTGTCGAAGCCGAACTGCTTCTCCAGCTCGAGGATCAGTTCGGGCGGAATGCCGCGCGCGCCGCGATACTTGCTGGCGGGCCCGGCAGCGGTCTGCGCCTCCTGCTGCACCCCGCCCGCAAGCTCTCCGCCCGCGCCGGTCACCCGCTCCAGCGCGCTGCCTGACTTGCCCTTGATCTGCGCGATCATCTGCTCGACCGGCCCGCCGGGCGCGGCCTGGATGATCGCGAAATTGACCAGCATGATCCCGAACAGGGTCGGGATCATCAACAGCACGCGGCGGACGATATAGGCGAACATCCGGGCGCCTAACGCCTCCTACGCCCTGTGGCGAGCGCCCTCAGTTCGTCACCGTGCCGCGCCGGCCGAGCGCCGCCTGCTTCTGCTGGTCCACCCACCAGGCGTCGAAGGCGAAGCCGTATTTCGGGAACTCCGCGGGCCGCCCGAACATGTCCCAGAAGGCGACGCGGAAGGAGCGGATGTGCCAGTGCGGTATGACGTAGTGCCCCGACAGGAGCACGCGGTCGAGGGCGCGCGTGCGGGCGATGAGGCTCTCGCGCGTGGGCGCGGCGATGACCAGGTTGACCAGATCGTCCACCACCGGGTCCTTGATGCCGATGGTGTTCCGCCCGCCGGGGATGTCGGCCGAGGCCGAGCCCCAGAAATCGCGCTGCTCGTTGCCGGGCGAGAGCGACTGGCCGAACACCTCGACCGTCATGTCGTAGTCGTAATCCTCCATCCGGTTCTCGTACTGCGCCGGATCGACGGTGCGGATGCTGGCGGCGATGCCGAGCCGCTCGAGGGCGCGGGCAAAGGGCTGCGCGATCCGCTCGAAGTCCGGCGAGGAGAGCAGGATCTCGAACTCGAAGGGCTGGCCTTGCGCGTCGATCAGCCGGCCGTCCTTCACCGACCAGCCGGCCTCCTTCAGAAGCTTGGCCGCCTTGCGCAGGTTCTCACGGTTGTTCCCCGAGCCGTCGGTCGCGGGCGGCTGGTACTCGGCGGTGAAGACCTCCTCCGGGATCTTGCCGCGATACTTCTCCAGGATCGCCAGCTCCTCGCCCTCGGGCAAGCCCCGGGACGCGAGCTCGGAATTGGAGAAGTAGCTGTCCGTGCGCGTGTACTGGCCGTAGAACAGGTTCTTGTTGCTCCATTCGAAATCGAAGGCGTAGCTGAGCGCCTCGCGCACCTTGCGGTCCTGGAAGATCGGGCGGCGCAGATTCATCGCGAAGCCCTGCATGCCGGTCGGGATCTCGTGGTTGACGTTGAGCAGTTGGATCTGCCCGCTCTTCACCTGGGGCACGTCGTACGCGGTCGCCCAGAGCTTGGAGTTGTTCTCCTGGCGGAAATCGACCGAGCCCGCCTTGAAGGCCTCCAGCGCCACCGTCGAGTCCCGGTAATAGTCGAAGCGGATGCGCTCGAAATTGTTGAAGCCGCGCATCGCGGGCACGTCGGCGCCCCAGTAATTCGGATCGCGCACATAGGTTATGGAGCGGCCCGGCTCGAAGCTCTCGATCTTGTAGGGGCCGCTGCCGACCGGGATCTCGAGCGTCGTCTTCTCGAAGTCGCGGCCCTCCCAGTAATGCTTCGGCAAGACCGGGAGCTGTCCCATGATCAGCGGCAGCTCGCGATTGTCGCCAGGCTCGAAGGTGAACTTGACCTTCCGCTCGCCCAGGACCTCGGCCTTGGCGACGTTGGCGTAATAGGCGCGGTAGAAGGGTTCGCCCTTCGTCTTCAGAGTCTCGAAGCTCCAGATCACGTCCTCGGCCGTGATCGGCTTGCCGTCATGGAAGCGCGCCTCCGGCCGCAGATTGAAGGCGACCCAGGAGCGGTCCTCCGGCATCTCGGCCGATTCGGCTATGAGCCCGTATTCGGTGAAGGCCTCATCCTGCGAGCCGACCATGAGGCTTTCGAAGAGATAGCCGAGCCCCGCCGCGGCCACGCCGCGCAGCGTGTAGGGGTTGAGCGTGTCGTAAGTCCCGATCGCCGAGAGGCGCACGGTGCCGCCCTTGGGCGCATCGGGGTTGACGTAATCGAAATGGGTGAAGTCGGGGCCGTATTTGGGATCGCCGTGCATGGCGATGCCGTGGCGCGGCGTCACCTCCTCGGCGAAGCCGAGAACGGGCGCCAGCGCCAGCGCGGCGGCCGCGACGGCGGTCTTGAGCATGCGCATGGCGTCTCCTCGCTTGGTTAACGCCGATTGTAACGGAATCGGACCCTGCCTCAAGAAAGGCCTTACCTACCGCCTTTTAACCGGCAAGGCGCCTTAAAGCCTGTTCATGAAGCGCCGGGTCGCCCGAGGCGAGCACACGGCCCTTCGTTCCGACCGAAAGACCCAGAGCGCGGCCGTCCCAATCGGTGATGCGCCCGCCCGCCCCTTCGACCACGGGCACCAGCGGCAGGAAATCGTGCGGGCCCATCGCGGCCTCCGCCACCAGATCGACGAAGCCGCTGGCGAGGAGGCCATAGGCAAGGCAATCGCCGCCCCATCCATTCACGCGCACTTGCGACCGCAGCGCCTCGAAACGGTCGCGATCGGCGCCCTGGAACATCTCCGGCGAGGAGGCATAGAGCACGGCCGCGCTGAGCTCGGGACAGCGGCGCGCCCGCACGGGTTTTCCGTTGTGGGCGGTCGGATGGCCGAGCGCACCCACCCAGCGCTCCCGCAACGCCGGATGATCGATGACGCCGAGCAGCGGCGTGCCGCGCCGTAAGAGCGCGATCAGCGTGCCGAAGGTCGGCTTGCCGGCGAGGAAGGCCTTGGTGCCGTCGATCGGATCGACCACCCAGACCAGCTCGGCCTCGGGCTGGACGGGATCGAATTCCTCGCCGACGAAGCCATGAGCGGGATGCGCGCGCGCGACCTCCTCGCGCAGCGCCGCTTCCACGGCGCGGTCGGCGTCGGTCACGGGCGAGAGGTCGGGCTTGGCCTCGACGGTGAGCTTCGGATTGCGGAAGTGCTTGCGGACCACGGCGCCGGCGGTCGCGGCCAGATGCTCGGCGAAACGGATGAGATCGGGAGGGCAGGTCTGTGACTGCATCGACCGTTCCAAGACGTCCTCTGCGCGCCTCATCCTTCGAGGCCCGCCTTCGGCGGGCACCTCAGGATGAGGAATGCGTCCTCATCACCCTGAGGAACACGTCCTCCTCACCCTGAGGTG
>DATIDB010000241.1:0-3705 GCA_035456545.1 Alphaproteobacteria bacterium
TCGTTGGGAGTCGCATACCCGCTTCGTTCCCCACGCGCATCCGGGAGGCGAGGAGATCTTCGTGCTCGATGGCGCGCTGGACGAAGAGGGCCGGTACGCGGTGGGCTCGTGGCTCCGCAACCCGCCGGGCAGCCAGCACACTCCCTTCAGCCTGGAGGGCTGCCTGCTGTACGTGAAAATCGGCCACCTGCCTGCGGTGGTGAGGTGACCTTGGCATACGGGCGGCCGTCGGGGCTCGTGTCTGCACTTGAACAGCGGTCTGGAAAATTGAAGGCTATACAGAAGATCACCCCCTGCCTGTGGTTCGACAGCGCGGCCGAGGAAGCGGCCCGTTTCTATGTCTCTGTCTTCAAGAACGCCCGGATCGGCAGGATCAGCCACTACGGCGTGGAAGGTTTCAAAATCCATGGCCGTCCCGAAGGTTCGGTGATGACCGTGGAGTTCGAGATCGCGGGCCGGGCCTTTACGGCGCTCAACGGCGGTCCCCATTTCAAATTCAACGAGGCGATCTCCTTCCAGATTCCGTGCGAGACACAGAAAGAGATCGACCATTACTGGGAGAGACTGTCCGCCGATGGCGAAATCCAGCAGTGCGGCTGGCTCAAGGATAGGTTGGGCGTCTCGTGGCAAATATTCCCGGCGGCCTTGCCGGAGATGCTGCGCGATCCCGATAAGGCGGCGCGGGCGATGCGCGCCATGCTCGGCATGAAGAAACTCGATATTGCCGAATTGCGGGCGGCCTATGAGGGGAAATGATCAAAAAGATCCTATGAGGTGACGGACGCCGGGGCCCGGTAGGGTTTGAGTGTCCGAAACTCTGACCCGAGGAGATCGCTTCATGGAAATCTCTCCCGTAGCCACAGCGTCCGCCGCCGAGCAGGGTGCCACGATTTACGTGGCGCTGGAATTGAGCAAGAGCCGCTGGCTGGTTGGGATACACACGCCGCTTGCCGACAAGGTGAGCCGATATTCGGTGCCCGGTGGGGACAGCGCGGCGCTTCTGGATCGTATCGGTCGCGCCCGGCAGCGGGCCGAGCAGCGTCTTGAGCGCCCGGTGAGGATTGTCTGCTGCTACGAGGCCGGCTACGACGGCTTCTGGCTGCATCGCCTGCTGCGGGCCGCGGGCATCGAGAACCAGGTCATGGACCCGGCGAGCCTGCCGGTCAATCGCCGGGCGCGGCGGGCCAAGACCGACCGGATCGACTTGGCGGCGCTGCTGCGGGCGCTGATGGCCTGGGATCGCGGCGAGCAGCAGGTCTGCCGCATGGTGCGGGTACCAAGCCCGGAGCAGGAGGACCGTCGCCGGCGCTCGCGCGAGCGCGAACGTCTGGTCAAGGAGCGGGTCCAGCACATCGCCCGTATCAAAGGCCTGCTGATGACCCAGGGCATCCGGGATTTTCAGCCGGCGCGGCGCGACTGGGCGGATCGGCTCGAGCGGCTGCGCACCGGTGACGGACGTCCATTGCCACAAGCCTTGAAGGCCGAGATCGAGCGTGAGTGCCGGCGGCTGTGGCAGATTATCGAGATGATTCGCGCCGTGGAGCGCGAGCGCGACGTGGCGCGCGCGGCCGAGGCGCCCGACCGGATCGGGATGCTGACCCGGCTGGTTGGGGTGGGCGAGGTTTCGGCCGGTGTCCTGGCGGACGAGGTGTTCCACCGCGACTTCGCCAACCGGCGCGAGGTGGCCGGCTACGTCGGCCTGGGATCGAGCCCGTACAACAGCGGCTCGGTTGAGCGCGACCAGGGGATCAGCCGGGCCGGCAACCCACGCGCGCGCCGGATGGCCATCGAGCTGGCCTGGTTCTGGTTGCGCTATCAGCCGGAGAGCCGATTGACCCACTGGTTCCACGAGCGCGTCGGCACCACGCGCGGCCGGTTCAAGCGGATCATGATCGTGGCGCTGGCGCGCAAGCTTATCGTCGCGCTGTGGCGCTACCTCACTACTGGCGTGGTGCCGGAGGGCGCCAGGGCCAGAACAGCCTAACCGAAGGCGGCTGACGGCGACCGGCCGCTCCCCGGTGCGGTCCGGGACGGACGCGTGACCGCGAGGCCCCCAGGGCTCACGTGCCGTTCAAAAGATGGGTCCCGTTCACCCGGGCCAGACCTCGCTGTAAGCAGGATTGAGGTACGAGCTCCAACCAGGGGCTCACCGGATACAAGGTTGTGCAGGCCACGCCCTGCAGCTCACGCAACGGCCCAGTCCCGAAAACCGCACACAGGACACCGATCGTCGAATCCGTTTACGCTTGACAAAGGAAGCCTCATACAAGGGGGGCCTGCTTGCATGCGGCGCTGGTGCAACGGCCGGGCTCGTGCATCCGCCGGCTGGCCGGAGATCGGGCGCGGCAGATGCGGTTCACGCGGTTCCTGCGCAACGCTTCGGTGACGACGGCGGAGATGTCGGCGCAGGCCGCCGCGCGCACGGCGGGGTGCGTCGCGGGGCGCGAGGTGGTGGCGATCCAGGACACGACGGAACTGATGTTGGGAGGCCGGGGGGCGCGCGCCAACGGCTTCGGCCCGGTCGGACGCGGCGGGGCGACGGGCGGACTTCTGCTGCATCCGGTTCTGGCGGTGGAGGCTGAGACCGGCGCGCTGCTCGGGTTGGTCGATGCGAAGGTGTGGAACCGCGACGGCGGCAAGGCGGCGGCGCGGCGCGGTCGCGCCACGGCGGCGAAGGAATCGCGGCGCTGGCTCGATGGGGCGGCGCGCGCCGGCGAGGTGCTGGCGGCGGCTTCGTCGATCACGGTGGTGGCCGACCGCGAGAGCGATATCTACGAGCAGTTCGTCAGGCGCCCCGCCAACGTGCATCTGATCATTCGCGCCGCCCAGGACCGGCGGATCGAGGCGGCGGCGGACCAGACGCCGCTGTTGTTCGCCTTCGCCGATGCCTTGCCGGAACAGGGCCGGCTGGCGCTGACGATCCCGGCGGCGCCCGGGCGTCGGGCGCGGGCGGCGGAACTCGCGGTGCGCTTCTCGCCGGTGCTGCTGCGCAAGCGCCGCCACGGCGCGGCGGGCGATCTGCCGGATAAGGTGCGGCTGACGCTCGTCGATGTGCGCGAAGCCTCGCGGGCGGCGGAGGGCGAGCCGATCCATTGGCGGCTCCTGACCACCCACGCCGTCGAAAGCCTCGGCGCGGCGCGCCGGGTTCTCGACCTCTATCGCCGACGCTGGATCATCGAAGAGTTCTTCCGCACGCTGAAGACGGCGGGCTTCGACATCGAGGCGGCGGAGATCGCCGATCCGCGGGCGATGAGCAACTTCGTCGCCGCCGCCACCGTCGCCGCCGTCACGGTGATGCAACTCGTCCAGGCCCGCGACGGCACGACGGCGCAGCGCCTCGAAGAGGCCTTCGATCCCGCCGATCAGCCCATTCTCGAAGCTTTGTCGGCCGAACTGGAAGGCAAGACCGCCCGGCAGAAGAACCCCCGTGCCAAAAACTCGCTCGCCTTCGCCGCCTGGATCATCGGCCGCCTCGGCGGCTGGGACGGCTACTACGGCAAGCCCGGTCCCCGCGTCATCAGCCGCGGCCTTCATGACTTCCAACGCATCAAGTACGGATCCGCCCTCATCCTCGAAAATGTGTGAATCGAATAGCGGATGCCTCCCTGGGTGCTGGCAGGCAAAAGCTCCCGTGGGGCGCTCTCCGGAAACGGCGTTTCCTTTTCCGGAGGGCAGGAGGATAATGGAACTGCCTTTTTCCCCTCG
>DATIDB010000242.1:0-2102 GCA_035456545.1 Alphaproteobacteria bacterium
GCTGATGGCCGAATATGCGCGCCTCGTGCGCGACGCCGGCGCGCGCGTCATCGGCGGCTGCTGCGGCACCAGCCCGGGCCATATCCGCGCCATCGCGGAGGCGCTGGCCGATCATCGGCCCGCCGAGCGCCCCACCGTCGAGGCCGTGGCGGCGCGTCTGGGCGCTCTCTCCGATGGCACGCTCTCGCTCTGGAATCCGGGCGCCGGCCACGGCGAGGCGCGCGGCCGGCGGCCCCGCCGCAGGGGCGAGTCCGCGCCCGGCTGAACCGGCGATCTTCTCCTGTCTTTAGGGGCTTAGGAGCCAGGGATCGCCGCTGCGGACCCGTCGTTGTCTTGCCCCTACCCCGCTGCTATAAGGGCGAGTATGAGCGCCAGCCCGGCGCTCCCCCCGTCCAGCGCCCCATATATAGATTTCAGCGCACATGTCTCATCCCGGAGATTTCCCGATGTCCCGGCGCCGACGCATCTATGAAGGAAAGGCGAAGGTCCTGTTCGAAGGTCCCGAGCCCGGCACGCTCGTCCAGTATTTCAAGGACGACGCCACCGCCTTCAACAACCAGAAGAAGGGCGTCATCACCGGCAAGGGGGTCTTGAACAACCGCATCTCGGAATACCTGATGACGCGGCTGACCGAGGCCGGCATCCCCACGCATTTCCTGCGCCGCCTCAACATGC
Organism: Alphaproteobacteria bacterium; assembly: GCA_035456545.1. Classification (GTDB taxonomy): domain Bacteria; phylum Pseudomonadota; class Alphaproteobacteria; order JAREAF01; family JAREAF01; genus JAREAF01. The sequence goes on from DATIDB010000242.1 coordinate 676, forward strand.
GCGAACAGCTCGTGCGCGAGGTGGAGATCGTGCCGCTCGAAGTGGTGGTGCGCAACGTCGCCGCCGGCTCGCTCGCGACCCGCTTCGGCCTCACCGAGGGCACGCCGCTGCCGCGCTCGATCGTCGAGTTCTATTACAAGAACGACGAGCTTAGCGATCCCCTCGTCTCCGAGGAGCACATCACCGCCTTCGGCTGGGCGACGACGCAGGAGATCGACGAGATCCTCAATCTCGCGCTGCGGATCAACGATTTCCTCTCCGGCCTCTTCCTCGGCGTCGGCCTGCGCCTGGTCGATTTCAAGATCGAGTTCGGGCGGCTCTGGGAAGGCGAGGAGATGCGCATCGTTCTCGCCGACGAGATCAGCCCCGATTCCTGCCGCCTCTGGGACATCAAGACCAACGAGAAGCTGGACAAGGACCGCTTCCGCCGCGACCTCGGCCAGGTCGAGGAGGCCTATCAGGAAGTGGCGCGCCGCCTCGGCATCCTGCCCGAGGGCGGCCCGGGGGACCTCAAGGGTCCCAAGATCATGCAGTGAGCGAGGCGAGGATGAAAGCGCGCGTGCACGTCACCTTGAAGCCCGGCGTCCTCGATCCGCAGGGCACGGCCATCGGGCACGCCCTCAACAGCCTCGGCTTCACCGGCGTCGGCGACGTCCGCCAGGGCAAGGTCATCGAGCTGGAGCTGGCCGAGACCGACGCGGCCAAGGCGCGCTCCCAAGTCGAGGCCATGTGCGGCAAGCTGCTCGCCAACCCGGTCATCGAGAACTACACGATCGAGCTGGCATGATCCGCTCGGTGTTCTGGCGCCCGCTCGACGAGATCGGGCTGGAGCACCTCCTGTTCGAGCGCGCGAGCGATGCGATCCGGGCCGACGGCCTGATCCTGCAGACAAAGCGCGGAACGGCCTTCCGCGCGCGCTACAGGATCGAGGCCGCGCCGGATTGGACGATGCGCAGTTGCGACATCGCCGTCGAAGGAGGCGGCCTGCGGCTCGCGCTGCGCGTCGATGGAGCGGGCCGCTGGCGGGACGAGGCCTCCGGCGCTTCGCTCCCGCAGATCGACGGCTGCCGCGAGGTCGATATCCAAATCTCGCCCTTCACCAACAGCCTGCCGATCGGACGCTTGTCTCTCAGGCCGGGCGCGAGCGGCGAGATCCTGGCCGCCTATATCGCCGTCCCGGAGCTCACCCTCGCCCCCGCGCCCCAGCGCTACACCCGGCTCGGCGAAGCCCTTTACCGCTACGAAGGGCTCGGCACTGGGTTTTCCGCAGAGCTGCCGATCGACCAGGACGGGCTCGTCCTCGACTACCCCGGCGTTTTCGCGCGCGTGGACCTTCCGACCGCGACGTAGCCATGCCCCCCAGCATCTGGTTCCTCAAAGGCGAGAAGATGGGGGATAACGCCCAGGTCCTCGCCATCCTCGACGCA
>DATIDB010000243.1:0-2130 GCA_035456545.1 Alphaproteobacteria bacterium
CGCAGCGCCAGCATGCCGGCGCAAATCTCGCGCACCCCGCCGCGGATCACCTCGAGATCGGGGTTGGCGCAGACCATCGGCACCTTGAGCTTTGCCGCCGGCGCCAGCACCGGCTCGTAATCGGCCGCCTCGCTCTGGCTCATATGGGCCCCGGTGTTGAGCAGGAAGCTCGCCTTGTCGACGGCGTGCACCTCGTCCAGGTCGAGCCCGTCGAGGAGCCCGCGATCGCGCTCGGGGCCGAGATGGTAGCAGGCTCGGCCGAGGGCGCGGTCGAAAGGATCGCTGCGGTCCTTCAGGTGCAGCCAGGTCTCCTCGCCCGAGGAGTGGAGGAGGTGGTAAAGCTCGGGCGGTATGCCGATCTCCGCGCTGCGCCGCGCCACCTCTTCCGCCCGCCTCGGCGCATTGGACAGAATGGCGATGCGCTTGCCGGCCGCGTGCAGGCGGCGCATGCACTCGACCGCTCCGGGATAGGGGGAGACGCCGTCATGCAGGACGCCCCAGAGATCGAGGATGAAGCCGTCGTAACGCTCGGCGAGCGCGCAGAGGCCGTGGACGAGCGGGATTTCCGGATGGCGCATGATGGAGGTGGGAAAACGGGGCGGGACGGCGTTGACGCCCCTTCTAGTACGGCGCGGCCACGGCCGTCGAGGAAACTTCGCGCGCGCGTCCGACCGCCTCGGCGACCGAGGTGACGCCGTCCTCGGCCAATCGCCGCGCCAGCTCCGACTTGATGCGGCGGAGAAGGCCGGGGCCCTCATAGATCAGCGCCGTGTAGATCTGCACGAGGCTGGCCCCGGCGCGGAGCTTGGCATAGGCCTCCGCGCCGCTGAAAACGCCGCCGGTTCCGATCAGCGCCAACCGGCCCGCGGTCAGCCGCGCGAAATCGGCGAGCACGGCGGTGGATGGCGCGAAGAGCGGCTTGCCGCTCAAGCCCCCCGCCTCGGCGCGATGGCGGCCGCGCAACTCGGGCGGGCGGGCGAGCGTGGTGTTGCCGATGACGAGCCCCTCGACGGCGGAGGCGAGCGCGATCTCGGCGATCGCCGCGCGTTCCTGCCGGTCGAGGTCGGGCGCCAGCTTGAGGAAGAGGGGCGGGCGCGCCTCGGCGGCCGCGCGCGCCTCGGCCAGCCGCTCGAGAAGCGCGCGCAAGGGCTCGGCGGCCTGCAGTCCGCGCAGGCCCGGCGTGTTCGGCGAGGAGATGTTGACCACGAGGTAGTCGGCGAGATCCGCGAAGCGGGCGATCCCGAGCGCATAGTCCGCGGCAGCGTCCGTGCTGTCGCGGTTCTTGCCGAGGTTGACGCCGATCAGGGGCCCGTTCCGCCCGCTGCGCTCGCGGTAGCGCGCCAGGCGGCGGAGCACGGGCTCATGCCCGGCGCTGTTGAAGCCCATCCGGTTGATGACGGCGCCGTCTTCGGGCAGCCGGAAGAGGCGCGGCCGCGGATTGCCGGCCTGCGGTCGCGGCGTCACGCTGCCGATCTCGATCGCTCCAAAGCCGAGCCGCGCAAGGCCCGCGATGGCCCTGCCGTCCTTGTCGAGCCCCGCCGCCAAGCCGATCGGGTTTCGAAGGTCGCGCCCGCAGAGCGTCGTATGCAGGACCTCGGGGTCGGACCGGGGCGAGCCCGCCGGCAAAAGGGAGAGCGCTCCCACGGCAAGATCGTGAGCCGTCTCGGCCGGAAACAGGCGAAGGAGGCGCATCATCGGCGCAGCCTCTCGGATCGGCTCGAACAGTGCAATTTGCAAATTGCGACCGTCGAGGAATTGCATATTGCAAATTGCAATCTGGTCCGCATACGGTGGTAGGCACGATTTTTGTTGGCAAAAAGCAAATCGAATACCGATCAAACTTTAGGGGCCCGGCATCTTGGATCGTTTCCAGCGTCTTAGTGGAAAAAGATCGCCGGGCATTCGGCGAAATCAAACTCGAATGAGGTAACAGACGAACCTGGCACGGGCTTTGCATGTTTATTGGTTGGTATAGTCAATCATCAAGGGCGCAATCCAAATGAAGACGGCAGGACAGGAAAAGAGCAAGGCCCTCCAGATGGCTCTCGACGTGGTCGACGCGATCGGCGAGGCCGGTCTGGTCACCGTGCCCGCGAAGCCGACCGCGGCGATGCTTGCCTCCGGCGCGCG
>DATIDB010000244.1:0-4651 GCA_035456545.1 Alphaproteobacteria bacterium
GGCGAGGAAGAGCAGGAGCACCAGGCCGCCGCCCAGGATCCAGCTCCACCAAGGCAGCGCGAGCGGCAGCGTCTCGCCGCAGTCGGGGCAGCGCTCGGCAAAGCCCGAGACGCGCGCGCCGCAGCGAGGGCAGGGACGGGCCAGAAGTCAGAAGTCAGAAGTCAGAACACAGAAATCAGGGGTGCAGCGGCGCCGGTGCGCTTCTGACTTCTGACTTCTGTCTTCTGACTTCTGCCTTAACCGCATCGCGAATAGCCGCAGCTCGTGCAGAGGTCGCAGCCTTCCTGGCGGATCAGGCCCGCGGTGCCGCATTTGGGGCATTGCCTGAGGCGCTGGTCGAAAACGCCGCCTGCCTGGGCGGGCGCGGCCGGGGCCGCGAGCTTGAGGCGCGCCTCGACGGGAAGCTCCTCCATCGCGCGCTTCGGGTCGGGCAGGAAGCCGACATCGATCATGTGCCGCTCGATCACCCCGCCGATCGCGGCCAGGAGCGAGGGCACGTAGCGGCCGTCCATCCAGCAGCCGCCGCGCGGATCGAAGACGGCCTTCAGCTCCTCGACCACGAAGCTGACGTCGCCGCCGCGCCGGAACACCGCCGAGATCATGCGCGTCAGGCCCACGGTCCAGGCGTAGTGCTCCATGTTCTTGGAGTTGATGAAGACCTCGAATGGCCGGCGGCGGCCGTCCTGCACCACGTCGTTGATGGTGATGTAGAGGGCGTGATCGCTTTCCGGCCAGCGCAGCTTGTAGGTGCGCCCGGGCAGCGCCTCCGGCCGGTCGAGCGGCCGGGTCATGTAGACGACGCCGCCCGCCTCGTAGACGTCGCGCGGCCGCGGCGCGGGCGGGGCGGGCGGGGCCAGGGGCAGCTCGGCCTGCGCCTTCGCCGGCGCGTCCTTCCGCACCTCCAGCACCGCCCCGGTGATCTCGTTCGGCCGGTAGGTGGTGCAGCCCTTGCAGCCCAGCTCATAGGCCTGCAGATAGATGTCCTTGAAGGCCTCGAAGGAAATCTCGGCCGGCAGGTTGATGGTTTTGGAGATCGAGGCGTCGATGTAGTCCTGCACCGCCGCCTGCATGGTCAGGTGGTCGGCGGGCGAGAGCATCTGCGCATCGACGAAATACTCGGGCAGGGCCGCCGTCTCGCCCTTCAGCTTGCGGAAGAGGCGGTAGGCGTAATCGCTCACCTCCTCTTGCCGCCGGCTGCCGTCCGGCATGAGGACGTAGCGGTCGTATTTGAAGCTGAAAACCGGCTCGAGGCCCGAGGAGACGTTGTCGGCGAAGAGCGAGATCGTGCCGGTCGGCGCGATCGAGGTGACGAGGGCGTTGCGCATGCCCTTCTCGGCGATGGCCGCCCGCAGCTCCGGCTCCAGGTCGCGCACCGTCTCGCCGGCGAGGAACTTCTCCTCCTCGAAAAGCGGGAAGGACCCCTTCTCGGCGGCGATCTCCGCCGAGGCGAAATAGGCGGCGCGGCGGATCGCCGCCATCCAGGAGCGCGTGAGCTCGACAGCGCGCGCGCTGCCATAGCGCGCGCCGCAGAAGATCAGCGCGTCGGCAAGGCCGGTGACGCCGAGGCCGATGCGTCGCTTTGCCTGCGCCTCCCGCTCCTGCGCCTCCAAGGGGAAGCGCGAGACGTCGGTGACGTTGTCCATCATGCGCACCGCGATCGGCACGATGCGCTCCAGCTCCTCCAGATCGAGCGCGGCGTCCGGCTCGAAGGGGCGCTTCACCAGCTTGGCGAGGTTGATCGAGCCCAGGAGGCACGCGCCATAAGGGGGAAGCGGCTGCTCGCCACAAGGGTTGGTTGCAGAAATAATCTCGCTATACCACAGGTTGTTCCGTCGATTGATCCGGTCGATGAAGATCACGCCCGGCTCGGCATAGCCGTAGGTCGCGCGCATGATCGCATCCCACAGCTCGCGCGCGGGAAGCACGCGATAGGTCGTGCCGCCGAATTTCAGCTCCCAGGGCGCGTCCTCCTTCACCGCCTGCATGAAGGCGTCGGTGACGAGGACCGAGAGGTTGAACATGCGCAGCCGTCCCGGCTGGCGCTTGGCCTCGATGAAGGCCTCGATGTCCGGATGGTCGCAGCGCAAGGTCGCCATCATCGCGCCGCGGCGGTGGCCGGCGCTCATGATGGTGCGGCACATCGCATCCCAGACATCCATGAAGGAGAGGGGGCCCGAGGCGTCCGCTCCCACGCCCTTCACCGGCGCGCCCTTCGGGCGCAGGGTGGAGAAGTCGTAGCCGATGCCGCCGCCCTGCTGCATCGTCAGCGCCGCTTCCCTGAGATGGGCGAAAATGCCGCCCATGTCGTCCGGGACCGTGCCCATGACGAAGCAGTTGAAGAGCGTGACGGAGCGGTCGGTCCCCGCGCCCGCGAGGATCCGCCCCGCCGGCAGGAACTTGAAATCCTCAAGGGCGGAGAAGAAGCGCTCCTCCCACTGCTCCGGCTTGGCCTCCAGGGCCGCCAGGGCGTGGGCGACGCGGCGCCAGCTTTCCTCGATGGTCTTGTCCACAGGCTGCCCGTCCGGCCCCTTCAGCCGGTATTTCATGTCCCAGATTTGCTGGGAAATTGCGGCGACCTGCGGCATGGCTCCGGGCGACTGCGGGCCTTCCGTCCGGCGGTGCGGTCCGCCTGGAGGCCCGTTAACCTTTCGTTAAACCTTTGAATCGACTCACCTACGGACCGGCACTTTAGGGCTGTCGGCAAGCCCGGTCCATTCCTTTTTGTTCCCGTTATGTACCCACAGAACAATCGGTTGAATTTTTTGGTAAATTAAGATTTATCCCAGGTATTCCCAGGGCTTTCCGCGCCTTGCGCGTCCTCGGATTCCACAAAGTTTTCCACAGCTCTTAACGTCTCGTTCTCACCTCCTTCGGGCGCGCCCTCGCGGGCCAGGCGCAGGGATGCCGATTCCAGACGCCGCTCCAGCTCGGCCAGGAAGGCTCTGCGCTCCAGTCCCGGGGCAATCGGATCGAGAACCTCGAGCGTGATGAGCCCCGGCCGCTTGACGAAGCTCCGCCGGCCCCAGAAGAGCCCGGAATTGAGGGCGATCGGAACGACCGGCAGCTTCAGGTGCTCGTAGAGCGCCGCCACGCCCGGCTGGTAGGGGCGGCTCGATCCGGGCGCGGTGCGGGTGCCTTCGGGATAGATCAGGACCGAGCGACCCCCTTGGGCGGCGTTTCGCGCCTGGCGGAGCAACTTGCGCATCGCCGCAGCCCCGGCGCCGCGATCGAGCGCGATCATCTCCCCGCGCAGGAGATACCAGCCGAAGAGGGGGATCCAGGTCAGCTCGCGCTTGAGCACATAGGCGGGCTCGGCGAAGAGCAGCGCGCAGGTCATGGTGTCCCAGCTCGACTGGTGCTTGACCGCGGCGATGACCGGCTCGGGCGGCAGCCGCTCGCGACCGAGGATGCGATGGCGGATGCCGACCAGCGCGGCGAGAAGCGCGAAGGTTCCGCGCGCCCAGAGGCGGCCGACGAAATAGACGCCCGGACGACCGACCGCCAAAGCCGGAAGGCCGAAGAGGACGATGGCGGCGGTCCAGGCGAAGAACAGGATGTTGAAGGCGAGCGAGCGCAGCCAGGGCATGGCTTATCCGCCCGCGAGAGGCCGCGTGCCGTCTCGCAGGAGCGCGAGCAGGTATTTGTCGTATTCGCGCACCATGAGCGCCAGCGTCCCCGGCCAACGCCACCATTCGCGGTCCTTGAACCGGTCGGGGAAAACGGGATGCGCCAGGATCGCGACGTCCGGCATGGCGCGCCGGAACTCGATCAGGCTGCGCGGCATATGGTAATTGGCGGTGACGAGCCTGAGCGAGCGAACGCCTTCGCGCCGCACCCATTGTGCCGTCTCGGCGGCGTTGCCCGCCGTATCCTGCGCCGAATGGCCGAGGACGATATGCGGCAGAAGGGCGCTGGCGCCGGCGCCCGCGCCGTTCAATATCGCTTCGCCGGTGACGCCCTCGGGCACGCCTGAGACGAAGAGCAGGCGCGCGCTCCCCCCGGCCAGAAGCGCGACGCCCTCCGCCACTCGTTCGCTTCCGCCGGTCAGCACGACGATCGCGTCGGTCGCGCCGGCCTGCGGGGTAAGATGGGAGACCCGCTCGGCGAACCAGACCAGCCCGGCGAGCCAGAGGAACCCCAGCGTCAGGGCAAGGCCGGTCAGTCCGGCGAGGATGTCGCGGCGGCGCATCAGCCCGTCCCCAGGAGCCGGTCGACAGCATCGGCGAAGCTGCGGCACAGCTCGACCGGATGCAGGCGCGCCGGCAAGCCGGCATCGGCCACGCGCGCGCCCTTTCCGGTCCGGACCAGGATGCGCCGGCACCCCGCCGCCGCGGCCGCTTCCAGATCGCGCAGATCGTCTCCGATCATCACCGCATCTTCGGCCCCGACCTGGAATCGGGCCAGCGCCTCCAGAAGCATTCCGGGGCCGGGCTTGCGTCGCGGACCCGCGCGCTCGGGTGCGTCCGGCGCGACCAGGATCAGGTCGAGCCGCGCGCCGGCGGCTTCGGCCAGCGCCGCCTCGAGCCGCCGATGGATCGCCGTCAGCCCTGCCTCGTCGAGAACGCCGCGCCCCAGGCCTGACTGATTGGTCACGACCGCGACGGGGATGCCGGCGCGGTTCAGCCGCGCAAGCGCCTCGGCGGAACCCTCA
>DATIDB010000245.1:0-2677 GCA_035456545.1 Alphaproteobacteria bacterium
CCATCACATATACCCGTCCGCGCGCAGGCGCTCGAAGGCGTCCTCGGTCTCGTGGTCCATGGCGCGGCCCGCGCGCTCGGGCGTGCGGGTGGCCTTCAGCTCGGCGATGATCTCGTCCAGGGTCGCGGCCGTGCTCGGCACCGGATTGGTGATGTCCTTGTCGCCGAGCGAGCGGTAACGCTTGCCGTTCTTGGCGAAATAGAGGTCGATCACCGGAATCCCCTCGCGCCTGGTGTAGAGCCAGATGTCCAGCTCCGTCCAATGCAGCAGCGGGTGGATGCGCAGATGCGTGCCCGGCGGCAGGTCGGTGTTGAAGAAGTCCCAGAACTCGGGCGGCTGGTCGCGGAAGTCCCACTGCCCAGCATCGCCGCGCGGGCTGAAGACGCGCTCCTTCGCTCGGATCGCCTCCTCGTCCCGCCGGATGCCGGCGACGATCCCGGTGAAGGCGTGCTTCCTGATGGCGTTCTTGAGGCCGAGCGTCTTGCGGGCGGCCGAGCGCGCCGCCGGAGGCAGGCTGGGATCGACCTCCTCCACTGGGGGGCAATCCTCCAGGATCAGCTTGAGCTTCCATTCCCGGACCGCCCAGTCGCGGAAGGCGTACATCTCCGGGAACTTCCTGCCGGTGTCGATATGCATGACCGGGAACGGCACATGGCCAAAAAAGGCCTTGCGCGCCAGCCAGATCATCACGTTCGAGTCCTTGCCGAGCGACCAAAGCATGGCCATGCGCTCGATCTTGTTGAAGGCCTCGCGCAGGATGAAGACCGACTGCGCTTCGAGCTGGTCGAGATGGTCCATCTGCAATTCCGGTAAGGAGCCCCCGCCCCGCCCAACGGCGCCAGGGTCATTTGTGACTGCGGGTAGATAAGCGAGAGCCGCCTTCAAGGCAAGCGCCGCAATGGCGCAGAGCCCATCCCTCGAACGGTCACGCAATTGTGAGCGCATTTGCGCGCGAGCCGGCCCGCAACGCCCTTATCCTCCACCGCGCCATGGACAGCCTTCCCAGATCCGCGGGGATCGGCCTTCGCGCGCCCCATCACATGCCGATGCTCGAAGCCCGGCCGGCGGTGGGGTTTCTGGAGGTGCATGCCGAGAATTACCTGGGGGCCGGCCCCTCGCGCCGCGCGCTCGAGCGGCTTCGCGCCGACTACCCTGTCAGCCTGCATGCGGTCGGCCTGTCGCTCGGCAGCGCGGAGGGCGTCGATGCCGATCACCTCGGCCGGGTGGCGGAGCTCGCGCTGCGCATCGATCCGGCCGCGGTCTCGGACCATCTCTCCTGGAGCGTGGCGGAGGGGGTCTACTTTCCCGATCTCCTGCCGCTCCCCTTGACCGAAGAAAGCCTCGAGATCGTGACCTCGAACGTCCTGCGTGCGCAGGACCGGCTCCGGCGGCCCCTCATGATCGAGAATCCGTCCTCCTACCTCGCCTTCACGCATTCGACGATCCCCGAGCCCGAGTTCCTTGCCGAGCTATCGCGGCGGAGCGGTTGCGGATTGCTGCTCGACCTCAACAACCTCTACGTCAGCGCGGCCAATCTCGGCGGCGACGCCGAGGCCGAGCTGGACCGGTTCCCCGCCGCCGCGATCGGGGAGCTGCATCTGGCGGGGCACAGCCTTCGCCGCATCGGGGATGCGGAGCTGCGGATCGACGATCACGCCAGTGCGGTGGGCGAGCCGGTCTGGCGGCTGTACGAGAAGGCCATCCATCTGATCGGACCGCGCGCGACCTTGATCGAATGGGACACCGCCCTCCCTTCCTTGCCCACGCTGCTCGGCGAAGCGGTGCTGGCGCAGGAGCGGCTTGCCCGCAGCTCCGGAGGGCGCGCGCCGTGAGCTCCCTGCGCGAGTTGCAGCGGGCCTTCAAGGCCGCCCTTCTCGACGGCGGTGCGCAGGCGATCCTCGGAAGCATCCGGGATGGCGGCGGCCTGTCCGCCGCTCAGCGGCTCCAGGTCCACCGCAATACCGCGACCCTGCTCCTGGCGGAGGCGCTGAAGGCGAATTTCCCGGCGACCGCCCGCATGGTCGACGAGCGCTTCTTCGCCTATGCCGCCGCCGGGTTCCTGCGACGCCACCCGCCTCGCCAGCCGCGGCTGGCGGAGTACGGCCGCGAGCTTCCCGAGTTCCTCGCCGCCTTCGAGCCGGCCGCCGGCCTGCCCTGGCTGGCCGATCTCGCCCGTCTGGAGCGGGTCATGCTCGATTGCCAGGAGGCGCCGGAAGTCCGGGCGCTGGAGGCTGGGGATCTGTCCGCCCTTTCGCCCAAGCGGATGGCCGAACTGCGCCTTCCCTGGCGGCCTTCGGCCGGACTGCTCGCCTCGCGCTGGCCGGTCGATGCGCTCCGCGACTATGCGCTGAGCGGGGGCGAGGGTCTTGCGCCCTCGCTGCAGGATGGGCCCGTGCGGCTCCTGATCCGCCGGACAGCGGATGGCGTTGCGGCGCGCAGGCTCGGCGCGGACGAATACGCGCTCCTCGACCGGCGAGGGGCCGGGTTTCGCCGCCGCTCCGGCCGCCGATGCGACCGAGCGGGAGGTCGCGGGCGCGCGCCCGCTGCTGCTCGAGCTCCTCAGCTTCGAGCCGGTCGCGGTTGACGAATTGTTGCGCGCCTGTCCATTCTCCCCGGCCGCGGTGCACACCGCGCTCCTGGAGCTTGAGCTCGCCGGCCGCCTGGCGCGCCATCCCGG
>DATIDB010000246.1:0-8425 GCA_035456545.1 Alphaproteobacteria bacterium
TTCTTGTGTCGGCGCTTGCGGCGACACCCGCTTTCGCCGAGCCCGATCCGCACCCCAGCGCAAGCGAGAGACAATGGATACGAGGGCAAACGGCCGCGTCGGCGCGCACGGAGCCGGTCCGCCGCCCCGAGCCGGAGCGCAAACCGGGAGGCGGCGTCGAAGAAGCCGCGGCTGCCGCAATGGCCGAGCAAGGGCACGCACATAAGGACCATCCGGCCGATTTTTGCGGCGTGTGGACCGACGGCGCGTATCACTGCCACTGATGGGGTCGACTCTCCGCCTTCGCGATCGCGAATGGCGGCCGCGATCTTCGTGGGGTTCCGCATTTCGAGTCTGGCTGTCTCGCCGCGCGTTTCATCGCGGTCTGCCGGTCAATTCCGCGGCTGTCGACAAAATGGACTCAAATGATCGGTAGGCCCGTTACGGCTCAGACCGTCTCCTAACACGCTGCCGAGCCGGAACGCGGATGAGGTAGCGGCTCCGAAATAGCGAGGTACGATCTCTCGGTCGTATCGGCGCGAACTTTGCCGCGCGCCGCCGGGAGCGTGCTGGAAAGACGGTGGAATCCGCATGGACCCGGCCGGCCCTACGTAAAAAAGGCGATGCTTATGAAAGCCAAATAACCTTTCTTCGCATTCCGTTATTTGCCCGTCTCTCCGTTCAGGTTTGAGCATAAAGCGATTCTAAATTCGCCTATAAACTTTATGGTAAACACTTCCGTGATAGCCATGGCGTCGTGACCGACGGCTGACGTTAATCGCGCCATCCAAAGGTCCTGTCTTGAGAGCGCTTTAGTGAACCATGACCGCCGCCGGTGGGCTGCCGGGCGGCGAACCGACAAAGCTTGCCCTTTGAGGAGGAACGCCATGTTTTCGAAATCCGCAAAGACCTCGACAGCCGCCGATCTGAAGCTGCACCCGAAGACGGTGTCGCCTTCGGTGATCAGCGCTGACATGAAGATCGTCGGCTCGGTCGAGAGCCAGGGCGACCTGCAGGTTGACGGCACCATCGAAGGCGACGTCAACAGCCGCAGCGCCGCGATCAGCGAGTCCGCGATCGTCCGCGGCTCCATCACCGCCGATTCGGTGCGGGTCTCCGGCCGGGTCAAGGGCGGCCTGACCGCCAAGTCCGTGATCCTCGCCGCGAGCGCCAAGGTCGAGGGCGACATCGTGCACCAGTCGATCTCGATCGAGACCGGCGCGACCTTCGAAGGCCAGTGCCGGCGTATGCCGACGATCGAGAAGGCGGAGCCCGCGAAGTCCGAGCCGGTGAAGATCCCGCTCCTGGTCGGCAGCGCGGCGGCGGAGTAAGGCGCCGGCGAACCTCTCCCGCCCACGGCCTCGCGGCCGGCGCGGGGGAGCATTCTCGAGCCGCCTTCCGAAGCCGATGAGGGGCATCGGGCGGTCGGACTTCGTCCTCGGACGGAACCCTCCGCCCCCCTTGTCCAGACTGCCCGGCCGGGCTTCTGCCCTTACGCCGGGCGTTCGGGGGCATCCTGCGCACAGCCGGCGCGGTCGGGCTCGCCGATATCGAGCTCGATCGTCGAGTGCTCGATCGCGAAGCCTTCATGCAGCATGGTCCGCACCGCGGCCATCGCCGCGCCGGGCGCCGCGCCGTCTTCCAGCTTCAGATGCAGGGTCGCGATCCGCCGGCCCGAGGTCAGGGACCAGACATGGACGTGGTGGGCCGTCCTCACCCCGTCGATGCGCGAGGCCGCCCGCGCGACCTCGGCGGGATCGACGTCCTCGGGCGTTCCTTCGAGGAGAATGTGGCCCGAGCGGCGGAGCAGGTCCCAGGCGCTGCGGAGAATCAGCGCGGAGACCGCCAGCGACAATAGCGGGTCGATCGGCGTCCATCCGGTCGCGAGAATGACGGCCGCCGCCAGGATCGCCGCAATGGAGCCGAGCAGGTCGCCCAGCACATGGGCCATCGCGCCGGCGATGCCGATACTCTCCCGGGCGCCGCCCCGCAGCAGCGCGTAGGCGCCGAGATTGGCGGCGAGTCCGAGGCCGGCCACCGCGAGCATCCAGCCGCTCAGAACCTGCACCGGCTGATAGAGCCGCTGCGCCGCCTCGATCACGATCCATAACGTCAGCGCCATGAGAATCACGCCGTTGGCGAAGGCGGCGAGCACCTCGAGCCGGCGATAGCCGAAGCTGCGCTTCGGATCGGCGGGACGGCGGCCCAGGCGAATGCCGGCATGGGCGAGGACCAGCGCGCCGAGATCGGTGAGCATATGCGCGGCGTCGGCAAGGAGGGCGAGCGAGCCTGCCAGAAGACCTCCGGCCGTCTCCGCCAGGAGGATCGCGGCCGTGAGCGCCATCGCCCAGAGCAGCCGCCGCTCGGAGGTCTCCGCGCCGTGATCGTGGCGATGGCCCTGCCCGGCGTGCCGAGCCTGGCGCGCATGCTCGCCGTGGCGATGCATTCCCGGCTTCGCTCCCTTGCCGCGACCGGCCCTCTCCGCTTGTGCCTTTGCGCCGGCCGCCGGTTTCGCGCAACCCTATCGCGATACCGAGAGAATGAGGAGGCCCTCCGCGATGAGCGTCTTCATGGCCGAGCTGACCTGGAGGGAATACGAGGCGCGCATCCGCCAAGGCGCGGTCGTGCTGCTGCCGGTCGGCGCGACCGAGCAGCACGGCCCGCATCTGCCGCTCACCGTCGATTGCCTGCTGCCGACCGAGATTTGCCGGCGCGTGGCCCTGGAGACGGGAGCCGTCGTCGCGCCCACCGTCAATTACGGCTACAAGTCGCAGCCGAAGATGGGCGGCGGCAACCACTTCATCGGCACGACGAGCCTCAGCGCGGGCGCGCTCTGCGGGGTGCTGCGCGACGTGATCGGCGAGCTGGCGCGGCACGGCGTGCGCAAGCTCGCCGTCGTCAACGGCCATTACGAGAACCACATGTTCACGATCGAGGGCATCGATCTGGCGATGACCGATCAGCGCATGCTCGGCGTGAACGACCTGAAGATCCTGCGCCTCGAATACTGGGATTTCACGAGCCAAGAGACCATCGCGAAGATTTTCCCCGAGGGCTTCCCCGGCTTCGCGCTCGAGCATGCGGCGGTGATCGAGACCTCGCTCATGCTGCACGCCTTTCCCGATCTGGTGCGACGCGACCGCATCCCGGACGATCCGCCCGCGAATTTCCCGCCCTACGACGTCTATCCGACGCGCCGGGAATGGGTGCCGCCCTCGGGCGTGCTCTCCCCCGCCCACGGCGCCAGCGCGGACAAGGGCAAGGCGCTGATGGACAACTTCGTCCGCGACATCGCCGCCGCGCTGCGGTCGGAATTCGCGATCTAGTTCGCAGAAAGCAGGACCATGGCGGCGAGCGATCTTCACACCATTCCGGCCCGGCGGGGCCGCGCGGTGCGCCTGGGCAAGGGGCAGTCGATCCGAATCGTCAACACGCATGGCCAGCAGGTGGTCGACACCTGGTGCTTCAATGCGGACGACCTGCGCGAATTTCTTTCCATGGAGCATCTGCGCCCGACCATCGATCGCATCTTTCCCCATGCGGGCGACAGGCTCGTCAGCAACCGGCGGCGGCCGATCCTCACCTTCCTCGAAGACAGCTCGCCCGGGATCCACGACACGCTGATCGCCGCCTGCGACGACTATCGCTTTGGATTGATCGGCTGCACGGAGTATCACGACAACTGCACGGACAATCTTTTCGCGGCGATGCGCGCGATCGGCCTTTCCGCGCCCGAATGCCCGAGCCCGCTTAATTTGTGGATGAACATTCCGGTCGTCGCCGATGGGCGCATCGAATGGCGCGCTCCGGTCTCCAAACCCGGCGACTTCGTCGTGCTGCGCGCGGAGCTGGACTGCATCGTCGCGATGTCGGCCTGTCCGCAGGACATCCTGCCGATCAACGGGGTGAACCGGCGGCCGACCGAGGCCCATTACCAGATCCTGGGATGACGGGCTTGGCGGCGCGCGGCTCCCCGACCCGGCGGATCGAGGTGGTGCGGGCCGATATCACCAGGCTCGAGCTCGATGCCATCGTCAACGCCGCGAACGAGGCGCTGGCCCGCGGCGGCGGCGTCTGCGGGGCGATTCACCGCGCCGCCGGGCCGGAGCTGGCCGAGGCCTGCCGCCCGCTCGCGCCGTGCCCGACGGGCGAAGCGCGCGTGACGCCGGGCTTTGCGCTCAAGGCGAAATGGATCGTCCATGCCGTGGGTCCTGTGTGGCGCGGGGGAGGCGCTGGCGAAGAGGCGCTGCTCGCCTCCTGCTACCGCAAGGCGCTGGCGGCGGCGCATGCGGCGGGGGCGCGCTCGATCGCCTATCCCGCGATCTCGACCGGCATCTACGGCTTCCCCGTCGAGCGGGCGGCGCCGATCGCCGCCCGCGCCGTCCTCGAGGCGTGGCAAGAGTGTCCGGGCATCGAGCGCGTGGTCTTCGCCTGCTTCGGCGAGGCCGACCGCGAAGCCTATGCCCTCGCCGCCGCGGCGGCCCAGCCACCCGGCGCCTGAGGCATCCTCGCCAATTATCACCGTTCTTTAGGTATTATTAATGCTCGTTCTGGGAGAATAAGCGCCGGCGATCAACCCGGAGCTGAGCCTTGCCGGAATTCATCGGCGCACCCACCGTCGACCGCGAGACCCACTGGCTCAAAGCCGCCATGCGGGCCACCGGCGACGTCGCCTATCACTGGGATCTGATCGCCGACCGGATCGTCTGGGTGGGGGCCTCGGCCGAGCTGTTCGGCCCGGAGCCGCCGCTGACGGGCGACGCCTACAACGCCCTGGTCAACCCGCGCGACAAGCCCGCGCGCATGACCACGCTCTCCGATCATTTCAGCGCCGGCCGCCCCTACGAATGCGACTACCGGCTGACCCAGCCCGACGGCACGACGGTGTGGATCCACGACCGAGGCCAGGCGCAGGTGAACCGCGCCGGCAAGGCGATCGGCATGGTCGGCACGCTGCGCCGCGTCACCGACCTGAAGCTCCGCCAGGAGGCGCTCGAGCAGAGCCTGGAGCATGACCGGCTGACCGGCCGCCTGAGCCGCATCCGCCTCGCCGAGACCGCGGAGCGGGCGCTCGATTGGGCGCGGCGCACCGAAGGGGAAGCGGCGTTCCTGGCCATCGGCGTCGACCGCATGTCCATGGTCAACAACGCCTTCGGCAGCGACACGGGCGACGCCATCCTGGTCGGCATCGCCGACCGGCTCGCGGCGCGGCTCGGAGGCGAGCGGCTCGGCCGCCTCGGCGCGGACCGTTTCGGCGCGGTGCTTCTGAACTGCGGCGCCGAAGAGGCGCGCCAATCCGCCACCGATCTTCTCGCGGTGATCCGCTCGGAGCCTTTCGCGACGCCCTCGGGCCCGTTGCACGCCACGATCTCCATCGGCGGCGTCGTCTTCCCTCAAGCGAACATGACCGTGGCCGAGGTGATGGCGCGGGCGGAGAGCGCGCTCCATGTCGCCAAGCGCGAGGGCCGCGATCGCTACGTCGCCCGCGGGCCGGACGGTCACGAACAGGCGCGCCAGCGTCTGGCGCTCGGCATCGGCGAGCAGGTGCGCCAGGCGCTGCGCCGCGACCAGCTCGTCCTCGCCTATCAGCCGGTCGTCGAGGCGCTGAGCGGGCGCGTGGCGCATTACGAATGCCTCCTGCGCATCATCGGCTCGCGCGGCGAGGCGATGCCGGCCTATCACTTCATGCCGGCGATCGAGGAGATGGGCCTCAGCCATACGATCGACCTCCATGTCCTCGACCTGGTGCTGAAGCAGCTCGCCGAGCATCCGGGCGTGGAGCTGGCGGTCAACATCTCGGGCCTGACCGCCGGGGAGCGCCGCTGGGTCGACACGCTCGCCGACCGCCTGGAGAAGCATCCCGGCGTCGGGCGCCGCCTCACCATCGAGATCACCGAGACCGCCGCCCTCAAGGACATCGAGGAGACGGCACGCCTCATCGCCGCCGTGCGCACCTTCGGCTGCCGGGTCGCGCTCGACGATTTCGGCGCCGGCTACACCTCGTTCCGGCAGCTCCATATGCTCACCGTCGATTCGATCAAGATCGACGGATCCTTCATCCGCGCCATCGAACAGAGGCCGGAGGCGCAGACCATCGTGCGCACGCTGCTCGGCATCGCGGAGGCGTTCAACCTCACGACGGTCGCGGAATGCATCGAGACTCCCGCCGAGGCGCGGGTCCTGACCGAGCTCGGAGTTCCCTACCTACAGGGCTTTCTTTATGGGCGCCCCTCGCTGACGCGCCCGTGGCTCGTGCAGGAGGGCGACGCCGCCGCGCTGGCCGCCGACTGGAGCCGGCAGGCCGTGGTGCCGCTCGCCGAGGCGCGCGCCGCCCGCTCGGCCTCGTAGCCTCAACCCTTCAGAAATCCACGCAGCGGCCGTTCACCTCCCAGTCGCCGTAGCGTGTGGGATCGGGACCCTTGCGCCCGCCGATCTCCTCCACCTTTCCATCGGGTTTCTTCGGCTCCGCGGTCGGCTTTGGTTTTGGGGCGGCCTTTTCCGTCTCCTTGTTCTTTTCCATGCTCGCCACTATGGCTTGAGGCGGGGCGGGCCGGCCAGCCTCTTGGCGCAGACCGCCCGTGGGACCACATCTGCCCAATGCGGGACCTTTCAGTCCTCGCGGATGGTGGAAAAGGATGAACACGTTTCGCACGGGTCTTCTTCTGGCGGCGCTGACCGGCCTCTTCCTGGCCGTCGGCGGGCTGATCGGCGGCGTCTCGGGCATGGTCGTCGCCTTCCTCATCGCGCTGGCGATGAACGTTCTGGCCTATTGGAACGCCGACCGCATGGTGTTGGCGATGTACCGGGCGCATCCGGTGGACCCGGCTTCCGCGCCCGCCCTCCATGCGATCGTCGAGGAGCTGGCCCGGCGCGCCGAGATGCCGATGCCGCGCATCTATCTGATCGAGAGCGACCAGCCGAACGCCTTCGCCACCGGGCGCAATCCCAGGAACGCCGCCATCGCCGCGACGACGGGCCTCCTGCGCCTGCTCTCGCGGGAGGAGCTGACCGGCGTGCTGGCCCATGAGCTGGCGCATGTGAAGAACCGCGACACCTTGACCATGACGGTCGCCGCGACCATCGCCGGCGCGATCGGCATGATCGCGAATTTCGCTTATTTCTTCGGGGCTGGCGGCTCGCGCGAGCAGCCGCTGGGCCCCATCGGTGTGCTGATGGTGGCGATCCTCGCGCCGATCACCGCGACGCTGGTCCAGCTCGCCGTCTCGCGCACGCGCGAATACGACGCCGACCGCGAGGGCGCCGAGCTCAGCGGGCGCCCGCTCTGGCTGGCCAGCGCCTTGGCGAAGATCGAGGCTGGCGCGCGCGGGATTCCCAATCCGCGCGCCGAGGCCAATCCGGCGACGGCGCATCTTTTCATCGTCAATCCGCTGCACGGGCGTGGGGTGGACAGCCTTTTCGCGACCCATCCCTCCACCGCCAACCGCATCCGCCTTCTCCAGGAGATGGCGCAAGGGATGGGGACCGCCCCGGCAGCGGCGGAGGCGGCGTATCCTCGCGGTCCCTGGGGGTGAGCGTCCCTCCCAACCGCCGCCGGCCCGAGCGCCGCGAGCTGGCCGCCACTGGCGCGCCGACGCCCGATGCGCGCCAGGTCGCGTTCGAGATCCTCTGCGAGGCGCTCGACCGTCGCCGCCCGCTCGACCAGGCGATCGCCGCCCATGAGGGTTTCCCGCGCCTCGAGCCGCGCGACCGGGCCTTCGCGCGCAACCTCCTCTCGACCAGCCTGCGGCGGCTGGGTCAGATCGACGCGATCCTCGCCCGCTGCCTTGCGCATGACCTGCCGCCGCGCGGCCGCGCCGTGCTCCAGGCGCTGCGGCTCGGCGCGGCGCAGCTTCTCTTCCTCGGCACGCCCGCGCATGCGGCGGTGGACGGATCGGTGCGCCTGGCCGAAACGCGCGCCCTCGCGAGCTACAAGGGGCTGGTCAACGCCGTGCTCCGGCGGATCGCGCGCGAGGGGTCGGCGCTTCTCGCCGAGCAGGATGCGCCGCGCCTCAATACCCCCGACTGGCTGTGGCGGTCCTGGAGCGCGGCATACGGCGAAGACGTGACCCGGGCCATCGCCGCGGCGCATCTGATGGAGCCGCCGCTCGACCTATCGGTCCGGGCGAATGCCGAGGACTGGGCGCAAAGACTGGAAGCCTCGCTGACGCCGACCGGCTCCGTGCGTCGACCCGCCGGATTGGGCGGCGCCATCGAGGCCTTGTCCGGCTATGCCGAGGGCGCATGGTGGGTTCAGGACGCCGCCGCGGCGTTGCCCGCGCGGCTCTTGGGGCCGGTCGCGGGGCGTTCCGTCATCGACCTCTGCGCCGCGCCGGGCGGCAAGACCGCGCAGCTCGCGGCCATGGGCGCGCGAGTCACCGCCGTCGACCGCTCGCCGCAGCGGCTGGAGCGGGTCGCCGCCAATCTCGCCCGGCTGCGCCTCTCGGCC
>DATIDB010000247.1:0-3264 GCA_035456545.1 Alphaproteobacteria bacterium
TACGCGCGGACAACGCCGATCAGAGGCTGACCGGGCGCGGAGAGGACTGGGGCTGCGTGAGCCGGGGGCGGGCGGCCGCCTTCGCCGAGAAGCAGGCGGCGCTGAAGGAGGCTCGGAAGCTGGCGCAAAGTCTGACGGCAACTCCCGGGGAGCTTGCCCGCGCGGGCATTGCGGTCACCGCCGACGGCCAGCGCCGCAGCGCGGCGGAATTGCTGGCCTTTCCAACCGTCGATCTGGGGGCGCTGGCGCGGCTTTGGCCGGAGCTTGGGGGCCTGCGCGCGGATATCGCCGAACAGCTCGAGATCGATGGCCGATATTCCGGCTATCTCGCGCGCCAGGAGGCGGACATCCGCGCTTTTCGTCGGGACGAGGCGCTGCGCCTGCCGGAAGCGCTCGACTACGATGCGGTGGGCGGGCTCTCCGCCGAAATTCGCGCCAAGCTGAGGGCGGCCCGTCCGGCCACCCTCGGCGCGGCGGGGCGGATTTCGGGCGTGACGCCGGCGGCGCTGGTCGCGCTCCTGCGTTATCTGCGCCGGGACGAGCGCCGCGTTGCCTGAGCCGTTGTCGCCTGCGGACTTCCAGGCGCAGACAGGTGTTTCACGTGAAACACTGGACCGGCTCGTCCGCTACGCCGAGGCGCTGACGCGCTGGCAGGCCAGGATCAATCTCGTCGCCCCGGCCACCCTGCCCGATCTTTGGCGCCGGCACATGCTCGACTCGGCGCAGCTCCTGCCGCTCATTCCCCCCGGCGCGCGGCGGCTGATCGATCTCGGCAGCGGGGCGGGGTTTCCCGGTCTCGTCCTGGCGATTCTCGGCATGCCCGAGGTGCACCTGGTCGAAGCGGATGCGCGCAAATGCGCATTCCTGCGGGAGGCGGCGCGACTGGCGGGGGCCGGGACCGTCACGATCCACAACCGCCGGATCGAATCGATGCCGCCGGAGCCCTTCGATGTGGTCACCGCCCGCGCCCTCGCGCCACTCTCCAGGCTCCTGCCGCTGGCGCGCCGATTCGCCGGTCCGGGCACGATTTTTCTCTTTCCGAAGGGCCGCGCCGTCTCTGAGGAATTGATTAACCTTCCGGAAATCGCGACAATGCGGCTCGACCGAATCGCCAGCCGGACCGAACCCGGCGCCGCCATTCTCAAACTGGAGCCTGCCATCCCGTGAACGACAGCGCCAAGCCTTCGCCCAATGGGGGGCGGGCCGGAGGCCTCGGACGCATCATTGCCGTCGCCAACCAGAAAGGCGGGGTCGGGAAGACCACGACCGCCGTCAACTTGGCGACGGCGCTGGCGGCCTGCGGGAAGCGGGTGCTGGCGATCGATTTCGATCCGCAGGGCAACGCCTCGACCGGCTTCGGCATCGACCGGCCGGCGCGCACCCACACCGCTTATGACGTGCTGATCGAGCGGGTCGCACTCGCCAAGGCGATGATGCCGACGGCCGTCCCGAACCTCTTCCTGGTTCCCGCCTCCGTGGATCTGGCCGCGGCGGAACTCGAGCTCATCGACATGCCGCGCCGTGAGTTTCGCCTCCGCGACGCGCTCGGCACGCTGGGCGAGAGCTTCGACTATGTGCTGATCGACTGCCCGCCGGCGCTCGGGCTTCTCACCATCAACGCGCTCGCCGCCGCCGATGCGGTGCTGGTGCCTATGCAATGCGAGTTCTACGCATTGGAGGGGCTGAGCCACCTCGTCGACACCATCGAGCGGGTCCGCCGCGCACTCAACCCGAAGTTGCAAATCCAAGGCGTCGTGCTGACGATGTACGACCGCCGCAACAATCTTTGCGACGCCGTCGCCAACGATCTGCGCGGGCATTTCGGCGACAAGGTCTACGAGACGGTGATCCCGCGCAACGTGCGCGTCTCCGAAGCGCCCTCGCACGGCAAGCCGGTGATTCTCTACGACCACCGCTGTCCGGGCGCGCAGGCCTATATCCATCTCGCGGCCGAGGTGTTGCGGCGCGAGGGCGCCGGCACGGAAGCGAGCGCGCGATGAGCGAGGAGGCGCGCCGCCGCAGTCTCGGGCGCGGGCTTTCCGCGCTGTTCCAGAGCGAGCATCCGCCCGGCGAGGAAATCACGACGGATCGCGGCTTGCGGACGGTTCCGATCGAGCGCCTGGCGCCCGGGCGCGTGCAGCCGCGCCACCGCTTCGAGGAGGAGGAGCTGGAGGCGCTCGCCGCATCGATCCGAGAGAACGGAATCCTGCAGCCGATCCTGGTCCGTCCCGCCGCTTCCGGCGAGGGCTACGAGATCGTCGCCGGCGAGCGGCGCTGGCGCGCCGCGCAACGCGCGCGCCTGCACGAGGTGCCGGTGATCGTGCGCGCCCTCGACGACCGGCAGGCCCTCGAGCTGGCGCTGGTCGAGAACGTGCAGCGCCAGGACCTCAATGCAATCGAGGAGGCGGAAGGCTACCGCAGGTTGATCGAAGAGTTCGGCCATAGCGGCGAGGGGCTGGCCCGGCAGATCGGCCGCAGCCGCAGCCACATCGCCAACACGCTGCGGCTCTTGACGCTTCCGGCGCCCGTCCGCGAACTGCTTGAGGAGGGAGCGCTCTCCGCCGGCCATGCCCGCGCCCTGATCGGTGCGCCCAAGGTCGAGGCGCTGGCGCGGCGGGTCGTCGCCGAGGGCCTGAGCGTGCGCCAGACCGAACGGCTCGCGCGCACCGAAAAGACGCCCGCCTCGACCCAGCGCAAGCCACCGCGCGCCAAGAGCGTGGACACCATCGCGTTGGAGCGTCGCCTCGGCCTCATGCTCGGCCTTGCGGTCAAGATCGAGGAGCAGGGCGAAAGCGGCCGGCTGATCCTTGCCTACAAGACGCTGGAGCAGCTCGACGAGCTGGTGGCGCGGCTCGAGCGGCCCGCCGCCGCGAACTCCACCGATTAGACCAGAGCGGTATTCCGTAAGATTGAAGCATCTGCGCCGGAGGGATTTTGCGCTGCGGGCAGGAGCGGGGCGCAGCCTTGTAGCCGGGCGCTACAGGCAAGCTCCGCGACGAACCTGCGGCGCAAAAGGCCCCGGCCCCTTCGGGGTTGCGCCCCGGCAGGCGACGGCGCGTTGCGCCGCTCGCCCGATGCGCCGCGGCATCGCGCTTCGCGGCGCGCCCGGCCGATCGCCGGGCCGGATGCGCAACGCAGGTGATTCAATCTTCCGGAACACCGCTCTAACGCCGGCGGCCGGCGCGCGCGGCGAGCGCGATCTCGATCAAGACCTGATTGGCCAGGACCTCGTCGGGCGATCCCGTGCTCTTGGCCGCAAGCTCG
>DATIDB010000248.1:0-2632 GCA_035456545.1 Alphaproteobacteria bacterium
GGCGAGCTGCTCGGTCAGCGCCGCCTCCTGAGCCGAGCTTAGGACGTCGGCCAGATCGACCACCCGCCCCGTGAGCGGCGGCAGCTTTGGCTGGGCGAGCGCGGGGAAGGTAGCGAGCAGCGAGAGCAGCGTGAGGGCGAGCAGGCCGCCCCTCATCCTTCGAGGCCCGCCTTCGGCGGGCGCCTCAGGATGAGGACTCATTTTCTGTGGACGGGAGCCGGCCGTTTCGTCCTCCTCACCCTGAAGTGCGCCCGTCCCTCGACACGCCCCATTCCTCATCCTGAGGAGGGCCGAAGGCCCGTCTCGAAGGAGAGGAATGGGGCTGCTCGGGATGAGGGCGAGCCTCGAAGGGTGAGACGGCGAGGGCCCTCGATGCATCAGAAGCTCACCTTCGGCGCGGCCTCGGTGCCCTCGGCGATGGTGAAGTTCTCCTTCGGCTTGGCGTCGCGATAGAGGATCGAGGCCCACCAGCGGCCGGGGATGGTGCGCAGCTCGGTGTTGTACTGGCGCACCGCCTCGATGTAGTCGCGCCGAGCGACCGCGATGCGGTTCTCGGTGCCCTCGAGCTGCGATTGCAGGGCGAGGAAGTTCTGGTTGGCCTTGAGGTCGGGATAGGCCTCCGCCACCGCGATCAGGCGGCTGAGCGCGCCCGTCAGCGCCTGCTGGTTCTCCTGGAACTGGCGGAACAGTTCCGGGTTTTCCGTGATGTCGGGCGGGAGCTGCAGCTGCCCCACGCGCGAACGCGCCTCGGTGACGGCCTCCAGCACCTCGCGCTCATGCGCCGCGTAGCCTTTGACGGTCTCGACCAGGTTCGGCACCAGGTCGGCGCGGCGCTGATACTGGTTCAGGACTTCGCTCCAGGCGGCGTTCGCCTTCTCCTCCAGAGTGGGGATGGTGTTGATGCCGCAGGAGGCGAGCAGGAGGAATGCCGGCAGCAGGAGCAAGGCGGACCACCGGCGGGAAGACGCAGGGGCGGGGGAGGCGGCCATGGGATTTCCTTCAGTGGTGCAAGCGCTTGGCGGCGCAACGGTACGCGAGCCGGGACGCGCGGACAATCGGCCCCCGAGATGGACATTCTCCGGCCCTTTGCCTAGAGTTCGCCGCCTTTCGAACGCGGGGACGAGTCCGAAGATGCGGCTCAGCGCCTATTTCCTGCCGACCTTGCGCGAGACGCCGGCCGAGGCGCAGATCGTCTCGCACCGGCTGATGCTGCGCGCCGGCATGGTCCGCCAGGCCAGCGCCGGCATCTATTCCTGGCTGCCGCTGGGCTTTCGCGTGCTCAAGCGGATCGAGCAGATCGTCCGCGAGGAGCAGGACGCCGCCGGCTGCCAGGAGATGCTGATGCCGACCATTCAGTCGGCGGATCTGTGGCGCGAATCGGGCCGCTACGAGGACTACGGCGCCGAGATGCTTCGCATCCGGGACCGGCACGAGCGCGACATGCTCTACGGCCCGACGAACGAGGAGCTGATCACCGACATCTTCCGAGGCGCGGTGAAGAGCTACCGCGAGCTGCCGAAGCTTCTCTATCACATCCAGTGGAAGTTCCGCGACGAGGTGCGGCCGCGCTTCGGGGTGATGCGCGGACGCGAATTCCTGATGAAGGACGCATACTCCTTCGATCTCGACTACGCGGGCGCGCGCCGCTCCTACAACAAGATGTTCGTCTCGTATCTGCGCACCTTCGCGCGGATGGGGTTGAAGGCGATCCCCATGCAGGCGGAGAGCGGACCCATCGGCGGCGATCTCAGCCACGAATTCATCATCCTCGCCAACACCGGCGAGAGCGCCGTCTTCTGCCACAAAGGCTGGCTCGATCGAGACGTGCTGAAGGAGGACGTCGATTTCGACGCCGATCTGCAGCCGGTCGTGGATTCCTGGACCGCGCTCTACGCCGCCACCGATGAGAAGCACGATCCCTCGAAGTGCAGGCCCGAGGACCTGGTTACCACGCGCGGGATCGAGGTCGGCCACATCTTCTATTTCGGAACCAAGTACTCGAAGCCGATGAACGCCGTCGTCGCCAAGCCCGACGGGGAGCAGGTCGCGGTCGAGATGGGTTCCTACGGCATCGGCGTCTCGCGCCTGGCGGGCGCGATCATCGAGGCGAGCCACGACGAGGCCGGGATCATCTGGCCGGAGCCCGTGGCGCCGTTCCGGGTCGGGCTCGTCAACCTCAAGCCGAGCGACGGTGCGACCACGGCGGCCTGCGAGGACATCTATGCGCGGCTTCGGCAAGCGGGGACCGAGCCGCTCTACGACGACCGCGACGAGCGGCCCGGTGCGAAATTCGCCGATATGGATTTGATCGGACTGCCCTGGCAGCTCATCGTCGGGCCCCGCGGGATCGCTCGGGGTCAGGTCGAGCTGAAGCGCCGCGCGACGGGCGAGCGGGAGGAGATCGGCCTCGACGCCGCGCTCGCCCGCATCCTGGGCTGATCGGCCCATGATCTTCGGCGCCTTCGAGCGAATGGTGGCGATGCGCTATTTGCGCGCGCGCCGGCAGGAAGGCTTCATCTCCGTCATCGCCGGCTTCTCGCTGCTTGGAATCGCGCTCGGCGTGGCGACGCTCATCATCGTCATGTCGGTGATGAACGGGTTCCGCCACGAGCTGCTGTCGCGCATCCTCGGG
>DATIDB010000249.1:0-9049 GCA_035456545.1 Alphaproteobacteria bacterium
ACCGCGCTCGCGATCCTCAGCGACGGCCTTTTCGCGATCCTGGCCGGCACGGCGGGCGCATGGATCCGGCGCTCGCGCGGCTTCCAGCAGCTCGAGCGCTACATTACGGGCTCGATCTTCATCGGGCTGGGGCTGACCACGGCGCTGAGCGGCGCCGGGCGGAAATAGCCGCCGGACAGCCCTGCCGACGGCGCTTTCGGCGAGGCGCCGCCTCTATCCCGATCGCGAATCCTCCGGTCACTCCGGCAACCCCGCCTTGCGCAAGCCCTCGGCAAGGCGAGACAGGTCCTCGGCCCGGCGGAATGGAATGAACTTGTCGAGATTGGACACCCGCAGCCCGGGATCGAAGCCGCGCAGGCGCGCGATCGACCGTTCCGCCTCGGGCAGCCGGCCGGCAAGAGCGCTGCTCGCCGCCGCCGCGCATTCGGCCAGGAGATGGTGCGGATTGTCGCGCACGGCCATCTCGGCCCATGAGGAGGCCTCGCCGTAGCGGCCCTTGAGCAGATGCGCCATGCCGGCGGCGGCCTGCATGTTGAAGAACTGGGGATCGTGGGGACTGAGCCGCATCGCGCGCGCGACATGCTCCAGCGCGGCCTCCGGCTCCCCCATCCAGATCTTGGCCCACCCGTTGAACAGCCACGCCCAGGCCAGGTTTGGGTTCAGCGCGAGCGCGCGGTCGATGAAATCGGAGCAGGCTTCGAGATCGCCCACCACATAGCCGAGAGCCATCCCGGCGGTGGCGAGCGCGATGGCGTCATCCCTGCCCAGGTCCACCGCGCGCCGCGCCAGTCGCGTGGTTTCGGCGATCTCCTTCTCGCGGTCGACCATCCAGCCGCTCACCTTGCGCTGCGAGTAGCAGCGGGCCGCCATCCCGTAGGCCGAGGCGAAATTGGGATCGAGCTCGATCGCGAGCCGGAACATCGACAGGGCCTCGTCATTCGCCTCGCGGGTCCAGCGATGCACGGCCGCGATCCCGCGCAGGTAATAGTCATAGGCGTCGAGGCTCCCCGTCGGCTTGCTCTTCGCCCGCTCGATCTCCGCCTGCTCCAGCCTCGGCGAGATCGCGCCGACCACCCGCGAGGTCACCTGTTCCTGCAGATCGAATATGTCCTCGAGCGTGCCGTCGAAGCGGTCGGCCCAGAGATGCACCCCGGTCGTGGCATCGATGAGCTGTCCGGCGATGCGGACCTTGCTCGCGGATTTGCGGACGCTGCCTTCGAGCACATAGCGCACGCCCAGCTCCCGGCCGATCTGCTTCACGTCGATCGCGCGGTCCTTGTAGGTGAAGGTCGAATTGCGGGCGATCACGAACAGCCAGCGCATGCGCGAGAGGGCGGTGATGATCTCCTCGACGATCCCGTCGGCGAAGTAGTCCTGCTCGGGATCGCCGCTGAGATTCTGGAAGGGCAGGACGGCGATGGACGGTTTCGAGGGGAGCGGCAAAGGCGCCGCGGCCGCCGCCTCGACAGGCGCGGCTGGCCGAATCGCGGGTTCGGGGCCGGTTCGCTGCGCGCGGATCGCCTCATAGAGGCGAACCGTCTCCGCCTCGGGCTTCACCCCGAGCTCGGCATGCAGCCGGTCGCGCAGCGTCTCATACATCCTCAAGGCCTGGGCGCCCTGCCCCTCCTCGGCATGGATCCGCATCATCGCCCGGCACGCCGATTCCCGGAGCGGGTCGAGCGCGAGCAGCCGCCGGGCCGCCGTCGAAGCCCGCTCCCGCGCGCCCGCGGCCAGGCTTTGGGTCATGAGCCGCGTCAGCGCCTCTTCGGCCGCATGGCGCAGCCTTTGCCGCTCGACCAGCAGCCACTCTTCGAATGCCGCATCGCGCACGCCGATCCCCTCCAGGAGGTCGCCGCGATAGAGCGCCGTCGCCTGCTCCAGGGCCGACGGCGTGCCTTCCCCGACCAGCCGTTCGAATTCCGAGACGTCGACGGCGACCATGGCGGGGTCGAGCCGCACCGATTGGCGATCGGCGAGGATGGGCGACGGATCGGCCGCGAGGGAGTGCCGCAGCCGGGTCAGCGAATGCTTCAGGCTGTCGCGCGCCTGACGATCGCCCCGATCGCTCCAGAGGAGGCCCGCAAGCTTGTCCCGAGACTGGGCCGGCCCCGGGGAGAGCGCGAGGATGGCAAGCAACGCACGGTCCTTCTGACCGGCGATGTCGATGACGGCGCCTTGCGCGAGCCGCGCCATGAAATGTCCGAAGAGGGTCAGCTCGACGGCCGCCATTACCCCGTCCCGGGAGAGCCTACGCCCTAGGCAAGAGACGGAATTAACGCAGTTTTCCCGCTCATTACAACGCCTCAGGCGATTTTTCCCGCTGCTTTCCCGCGCCGCCGCACGCTGCCCTCCCCCACCCGATCGTAAAAACGAGACCAAGAGATCGCGCCATTCAGCCGATCGCGCCGGTGGAGGTCCTGATCATGAACGCACACCCGCACGGAGATCGCGGAATCGCTCGGGCCGGCGTTGCCGGAACCTCGGGCGAACCGGGCTGGGCCGGCCTGATCCCCGCGACCTGCGTCGCGTACGGAACCGTCGAGGGGCACGAGGAACGATTGATCGGGCTCCAGTCCGCCGTCGGCAGGATCGTCGAATGGGTGGCCACTGTCGGATCACGCCTGTCCTCGCTGCCGCCGGTGCGCATTTCGGAGGTCTTTGGGGTCGCGGGGTTCACGCCGACCGGCGTTTCGAACCCGTCTCAGCGGAAATCGTAAAGGAGAACCACCATGGCTACGGTCACGGCAATCGGTCGCGAAGGGTTCCTCGGTCAGGCTGGGCTACTTCCGGTCCGCGAAGCATGGATCCGGATCGCGACCGCCGCCGCGCGAGTGTCCATGACGCTGGCAGCCTGGCACGAGCGCGCCTGCCAGCGCCGCCAACTGCTCAGCCTCGGAGATGCGGCGCTGAAGGATTTCGCCGCCAGCCGCGCCGAAGCGGATTTCGAAGGCGGCAAGCCGTTCTGGCGCTCCTGATCGTCACCCGGAGCCGCTTCCCTCATCCCCGCGATCCGCTCGAAGCAGGGGTGCGGCGATCATGGCGGCGAGCAGCAGGACGCCCCGCGGCAGGACCTCTTCGTCGAAGTCGAACTCCGGGGTGTGGTGATCGGCTTTGAGCGCGGCGCCGAGGAGGAAATAGCCCGCCTGCCCGCCCCGCGCCGCCACCGATCGGGCGAGGAGGGTCGCGTCCTCGCTCGCGCCGAAGACATGGTCCTCCAGCACCCGCTCGAAGGCGCCGCTCCGGCGCGCGATCTCCGCCGCCCAATGCGCGAGCGGCGCGGGATTGCACCATTCGGCCGCCTCTCCGATCACGTCGATGGAACGTCCGAGCTCCCCCGCATGGGCGATGCCCTCGATCAGCCGGCGCGCCCGGCCTGAAAGCTCCCGCAAATCATCGGACCGCTCCGCCCTCAGCTCGACCAGCAGCTCGGCCTCGTCCGCGACGACGTTCATGGCGCGGCCCGCCTCCAGCCGCCCCACATTGACGCGCAAGCCCGGCGCGCTCGATTGGGCCAAGGCATGCAGCCCGAGCGCGATCTGGCAAGCGCCAAGGAGCGCGTTGCGCCCGCGCTCCGGCTCCTTGCCGGCATGCGCGGCGCGGCCGGTCAGCCGCACGCGCAGCTTCTCCGTCGCAAGGAAGCCGCGCACGCCGACGGCTACGGTCCCCGCCGGCACGCCGAACCCGATATGAAATCCGATGAGGAGATCGACATCGCGGACCCAGCCCGCATCGAGGAGCGCGCGCCCGCCGCGCACGCCCTCCTCCGCGGGCTGAAAGAGGAGACGCAGGCGCCCGGCCCCCTGCTTGCGGACCAGCGGCGCCAGAATGCGCGCGATCCCCAGACCGATTGCGACATGGCCGTCATGCCCACAGGCATGCATGACGCCCGCTGCGGCTGAAGCCCACCCTTCCGCCGAGGGGCGATGCGGCGCGGGCGCCTCCGATATCGGCAGCGCATCGATATCGACCCGGATGCAGACGGTCGGCCCGGGCCGACCGCTGTCCAGTTCCGCGGCGCAGCCGGTCTGCGGCCGCTCCGCCGCGGGATCGACCCCGAGCAGCGGCGCATCCTTCAGGAACTCCTTGCCGGAGCTGACGGAGAAGCCGAGGGCGGCAAGGCGATCGACGATCTCGGCGGACGTCCGCCGCTCGCGCCAGCCGAGCTCGGCCAGGGCGTGGAAGCGCCTCCGGTCCTCGATCAGCTCCGCCGAGATTTGTCCAACGCCCCGACGGATCTTCTCGTGAAGCTCCGTGCCGGACGCGCCGATCCGCTCGCCGGCGATTTCGAGGCTGGTCCCATCTTCCGTCACGCGTCCTCCAGGCCCCCTATCCGCAATAGGATTTTGCAACGCTCCCGGGGGGACGGCAATTCTATTGCTGCCGGACGGCCGGCTGGCTCAGTCTGGCAAGATCAGCGGAAAGGCGGCGATCATGGCGTTGAGGACCGGAGAGGAGTATCGGGAATCGATCCGCGACGGACGCGCGGTCTGGGTGAATGGCGAGCGCGTGAGGGACGTCACCCGGCACCCGGCGTTCAAGCCGCTGGTCGACATCCGGGCCCGCATCTACGACATGGCGCATGAGCAGGGCACCGCGGACGTCATGTCCTATGTCGACGAGAGCGGAGAGCGCAACAACATCGGCTACAAGCTGCCCTTCGCCCAGGAGGACTGGCACGCCAAATGGCGCTCGATCGACGCGGTGATGCACGAGATCGCCGGGGTCGTCACGCGCGTCGGCGACGAGACCGTCGGCGAGATGTGGTCGCTCTATGACGGCAAGGACGTGCTCGACGAGGTCGATCCCCGCTTCAGCCGGAACATCCGCCGCCACATAGACCGGGTGCTGAAGGAGGACATCTTCCACGTCTCGGCCAACACCGATCCCAAGGGAGACCGGTCGCTGCGCCCGCAGGAGCAGGACCCCGACATGCTCCTGCACGTGACGAGGGAGACCGACGCCGGCATCGTCGTGCGCGGCGCGAAATACGAGACCGCCGCCGCCTATGCCAATCAGGGCTTCGTCAAGCCGACCATCGCCAATTGGGGCGACGAGAAGCTGTCCGACTATGCCGTGGGCTTCATCGTCGATATGGGCGCGAAGGGACTGAAGCATATCTGCCGGACGGGCTTCACCGGACGCGCGCCCGCGCGCGACTATCCGCTCTCGAACAAGTTCGATGAGGTCGACACTCTCCTCGTCTTCGACGATGTGCTGGTGCCGTGGGAGGACGTGCTGTTCTATCGGCACACCCGCGCGGCCAGCTTCATCCGCGGCACGCTGCACCGCTACAGCGCCTTCCCCTACACCTTGCGCCTGCTCTATTACGCCGATCTCATGATCGGGGTGGCGCTCTTCAACGTCCGGCAGACCGGGCTCGACAAGCAGCAGGCGGTGCGCGAGAAGCTGGCCGAGCTCGCGGTCTATCGCGAGACCATCCGAGCGCATCTCATCGCGGCCATCGCCATGGCGGAGAAGTCGCCCTCGGGCCTGCTCATGCCGAACCAGTCGCTGCTCTATACCGGGCGCGTGCAGGCGGTCTCGCGCCTTCCGGCGATGATGCACTTGGCGCGCGAGCTGTGCGGCGGGCAGATTTGCGTCACGCCCGACAGCGCCGCCTTCGAGGATCCCGACACCGGCCCGTGGCTGAAGAAGTATTACAGCGTCAACCAGTATTGGACCGCCGAGGACCGCCGCAAGCTCCTGCATTTCGCGCGCGACCTGTTGAACTCGGACTATGCCAGCCACCGGCTGACCTTCGCCCTCTTCGCGCAGTCGCCGCCCTTCGCCCACCTCAATGCCGTCTACATGAACTTTCCCTTCAAGGAGGCGCTGGAATTCGCGCATGACGCGGCCGGCCTCTCCGACACCGTGCTGCAGCAACGCTGAGGGAATCGACGACCCATGGCTCACACGCGCCTCCGCAAGTTCAACACGCGCGACATGTACCCCGAGCAGAAGCTCGACAACGACCTCTGCATGGTGGTGCGCGCGGGCAACCACATCTTCATGCGCGGCCAGACGGGGTTCGACCTCGAAGGCAGGATGCACGGCCTCGGCGATCCCGCCGCGCAGGCCGAGCAGGCGATGAAGTGCGTCAAGCAGCTCCTCGAGGAGGCCGGCGCAAAGCTCGAGCATGTCTGCAAGGTGACCATCTACATCACCGATCGCGCCTATCGCGAGCCGGTCTATCGCGTAATCGGCAAATGGCTGAAGGGCGTCCATCCGGTCTCGACGGGCCTCATCGTCTCCGGCCTGGCGCGGCCCGAGATGCTGATGGAGATCGACGTCGACGCCGTGATACCGGACGAGGAGGCCGGCAGCCGATGACCTTTTCGCTCGTCGGGCGCTCCGCCGAGACCGGCATGTTCGGCGTGGTCGTGACGTCCTCCTCGGTCTGCGTCGCCAGCCGCTGCGCCTGGGCCAGAGCCGGCGTCGGCGCCGCGGCGACCCAGAACATCACCGACCCGCGCCTGGGCAAGCTCGGGCTCGACCTCCTGCAGCAGGGGCACGGCGCCGCCTCGGCCATGGCTCAGATGGTCGCGGCGGGCCGCTTTCCCGAATACCGCCAGCTCACCATCGTCGATGCCGACGGAGCGGCGGCCCATCACTCGGGGGCGAAGACGCTCGGCACGCACCGGGTCGTCACCGGCGAGGGATGCGTGGCGGCGGGCAACCTGCTCTCCTCCGCGCGCGTGCCGGAGGCGATGATCGAGGCGTTCCTCGCAAGGCCCGGCGAACACATGGCCGAGCGGCTGCTCGGTGCGGTCGAAGCGGGGCTCGCCGCCGGCGGCGAAGTGGGCCCGGTCAGGTCGGTCGGGATGGTGGTCGTCGATCGCTGGCCGTGGCCGATCGTCGATCTCCGCGTCGACTGGCACGAGGAGCCGATCGCCGAACTGCGCCGGGTCTGGGACGTGTACCGGCCGCAGATGGGCGATTATCTGACGCGAGCGCTCGACCCGTCGGCGGCTCCGTCCTACGGCGTTCCGGGCGACCTTTAGCCGAGCGCCGCAACATCCTGGATTCCTCGAATGAGGGCTCCCGGCCGCCGCGCGATTTGTGCCACATTCGGCTGGAGCGGAACTAGGATTTCGAAGCGCGCCACGGAGAATTAGAACGAGCTAAGGTGATCGGGAAGAATGCCAGCCGGCGACGCCCTCGTCCGCTTCATCCGGGTGCAGAAGACCTATGACGGCGAAACCCTCGTCGTCAAAGACCTGGACCTGGACATACGCCGTGGCGAGTTCCTGACGCTGCTCGGGCCATCGGGCTCGGGAAAGACCACAACCCTCATGATGCTGGCGGGCTTCGAGGCGCCGACCAACGGGCGCATCGAGCTGGACGACCGGCCGATCGACAACGTTCCGCCCGAGCGGCGGAACATCGGCATGGTGTTCCAGAACTACGCGCTCTTTCCGCACATGACCGTGGCCGAAAATCTTGCCTTCCCCTTGCAGGTGCGCCGAATGGCGAAGGCGGAGATCACCCAGCGCGTCTCGCGCGCGCTCGAGATGGTGAAGCTGTCGGGCTTCAGCAGCCGGCGGCCGAATCAGCTTTCCGGCGGCCAGCAGCAGCGAGTGGCCCTCGCCCGCGCGCTCGTCTTCGAGCCGAAGCTGGTGCTGATGGACGAGCCCTTGGGCGCGCTCGACAAGCAGCTGCGCGAGCAGATGCAGCTCGAGATCAAGCACATCCACGACCGGCTCGGGGTCACGGTCGTCTATGTCACGCACGATCAGTCGGAAGCTCTGACCATGTCGGACCGCATCGCGGTGTTCAACGACGGCCTCATCCAGCAGCTTGCGACCCCGACGGAGCTCTATGAGCGGCCGGTCAATTCATTCGTGGCGCAGTTCATCGGCGAGAACAACACGCTTAAGGGTCGGGTGCTCTCGATCAACGGCGGCGGCTGCACGGTCGAGGTGGACGGCGTCCGCATCGAGGCGCTGGCCGTGAACGTGCCCGGCGCCGGCGCGCCGACGGCATTGTCTCTGAGGCCCGAGCGGGTGCGCATCAACCCGCCCGACGCCGCCTGCCACAACCTTTTCGAGGCGCAGGTCGAGGAGCTGATCTATCTCGGCGACCACACCCGCGCGCGCGTGCGCCTCTGCGGTAACGACGAATTCGTCATCAAGGTCCCGAACGCCGAGGGCCGCCCCGCCCTCGACGCCGGCAGCCGGATCCGCGTCGGATGGAAGAAGGAGGACTGCCGGGCGCTCGACGCGGTTTAGAACGTACCCCGCCCGGCGGCAACCCCGTGCCGGCCCTTCCCCTGAAGGCCGGCCGTACAGGGAGAAGAGCCGATGAAAAGCATGCATCTGCTTGCGGCAGTCGCGGCCTTGACGCTGGTGGCCGAATCGGCCGCCGCCGCGGACCTGACCATCACCTCCTGGGGAGGGGCCTATTCCACCAGTCAACGCAAGGCCTATTACGAACCTTACGCTCAGAAGACCGGAAGCAAGGTGACCGAGGAGGAATATAGCGGAGAGATCGCCAAACTCCGCGCCATGGTCGAGGCGGGCGACGTGACCTGGGACGTGGTCGATGTCGATACGCCGACCGCGCAGCAGGGCTGCGATGAAGGGATCTTCGAAGTGATCGACTACTCCAAGCTCGGAGGCGAGGACGCCTTCATCGATGGCGCGGCGATGGAATGCGCCGTGGGCACCATCGTCTACTCGACCATCTTCGCCTATGACGCCGACAAGCTGAAGGATGGTCCGACCACGATCGCGGACTTCTTCGACACCGAAAAGTTCCCTGGCAAGCGCGCCATGTGGAAACGCCCGCTGGCCAATCTCGAATTCGCGCTGATGGCCGACGGCGTTCCGGCCGGAGAGGTCTACGAGATGCTGGGCACGCCCGAGGGCGTCGACCGCGCCTTCAAGAAGCTCGACACCATCCGGAAGGACACCGTGTGGTGGGAAGCGGGAGCTCAGGCGCCTCAGCTCCTGGCCTCCGGAGAGGTCCTCATGACGACGGCGTGGAACGGGCGCATATACGACGCGGCCAAGAACGAGGGCCGGAACTTCAAGATCGTGTGGGACGGCCA
>DATIDB010000250.1:0-2480 GCA_035456545.1 Alphaproteobacteria bacterium
GGCGAAGACCTCCACGACGAGGGCGCCGCCGCCGGCGATGCGGTAGCGCTCCACGCCGGGCGGCAACGCCCGCAAGCCCGGCTCGATCAGCCGGGGCCGCGGGTTCAGGATCGACATGGCGGATTTCCGTTCATCGTCGCCAAGAGCAACGGCCGGCTCCGCCTCCTGTCAAGCCGGCGGCGCCACTCCACCTCGAAAGGGTGAAAGAGAGGGGCGACTCCGCCGTCCTACGCGCCGCCGTCGGCCTCGGCGCTCACCACCATTCGCCAGCTCTCGAGCGTGTTCGCGCGATGCCGCTCCATGGCCGCCGCCGCGGCTCCGGCGTCGCTCGCCCGAATCGCCTCCAGGATGGCCCAGTGCTCCTTCTGCGCGGCGCGCATGCGTTCGGGATCGAGCGCGAAGATCGAGCGCGCGCGGGCGCGCCAGACGCGATCCCAAAGGGTTTGGATCTCCTCCTGCAGGATTCGGTTGGGGCCCGGCGCGTAGCAGAGCGTATGGAAGCGCCGATTGCCCTCGCTGAAGCGTTGCGATTGTCGCGCCTGCGCCTGGCGGTCCATGCGCTCCAGGATGTCGGAGAGCTCGGCGATGCTGCCGCGGTCGTGGTGCGGCGTCGCCTCGGCCGTCGCCAGCACCTCCAGATGCATGCGCACCGCCACGATCTCGGCGGCGCGTTGCAGGGAAAGCTTGACGACCGTCGCGCCGCGATGGCTCTCGAACGAGACCAGGCCGTCTCGCTGCAGCATCCGCAGGGCTTCCCGCACGGGCATCTCGCTGGTTTCGAAGCGGCGCGCCAGCGTGGTGAGGCGCAGGCGGTCGTCCGGCTTGAGGGAGCCTTCGAGGATTTCCGTCCGCAACCGGTTGTAGACCCAATCGGTCTTGGTGGTGAATGGCCGGTCGAGGGTCATGGGCGGCTCATCTCGCCATGGTTGCGCGCGAGCTGTCCAGCGCTTTCCGGTAGCCCGCGTAATAATCGCCGCTCTCGACAGGGGCGTCGGCCTGGCCGGCGAACCGCTCGGGATCGAAAGGAGCCAGAAGCTCGGGCCGCTCTCCCTCCTCGAGCCAGCGGGCGAGCAGCTCCGCCAGGACAGGAAAGAGCGCGAAGCCGCGGCCATTGCAGCCGTTGAGCTGCACGAAACCGGGCAGCGCCTTGACCGGCCCGACGATCGGCTTGCGGTCGGGGGTCACGTCATAGAGTCCGGCCCATTGCCGCACCACGCGCAAGGCGCCGAGCCGCGGCGCCTTGGCAAGGATGCCGCGCGCCGTCCGGCCGAGCGACTGCGCGCTGGCCGAGAGATCCGTCCCGACCGGCTCATCCGCCGGGACGACGCCCATCACCACCTCGCCGCGGAGGGTCTGATGGAACCAGCCCTCCACCGGGCGGTAGAAGCTCACCATGGTGCGCATGAAGGGCCGCGAGGGCTCGGTCACCAGCGCCTGTCGGCGGAGCGGTCGATTCGGAACGCTGAGGCCGGCCTTGCCCGAGAGGGCGCTTGACCAGGCGCCGGCCGCGTTCACCACCAGCGGACTGGTGATCTCGACGCCGCCCGCGACGACGCCGACCGCGCGGCCGCCGGCCGTCAGGATTTCGCCGGCCTCGACGCCCTCCCGGATGTCTATTCCGGCGTTCAGACAGGCCCGGCGATAGGCGAACATGACCGCGTCATGGTGGACGGAGGCGTCGGGGCGGATGAGCGCGCCCGCCGGAGGGGCGCCGCCCTCGAGGATCGGCAGCCGCTTCACCGTCTCTGCGCCGACCGCGAGCTCCGTCTTCAGCCCCAGCTCGCGCAGCATCGCCTGCACGCCGCGCATGAACTCAAGCTCCTCGGCTTCGTAGAGCACGAGCGCGTAGCCCGCGCGCCAGAACAGCGTGTTGCGGCCGAGCTCGCGCGAGAGGCCCGCATGCTTGGACTGGGCGGCGATGGCGATGCGCGCCAATTCGGGCGTGAGTTGCATCGCCCGCACCCGGCCGATGTTGCGCATCGAGCTGCCATAGCCGCTGAAGCGGCGCTCCAGCACCAGAATGCGCCGGGGACCGCGCTTGCGCAGCTCCCAGGCCAGGGCCAGCCCGGCGATGCCGCCGCCCACGATGACCGCATCGGCCCGGTCAAGCGCCATCGTCCGCTCCCGCCAGCGCATCCAGCCGCACCGGACGCAGCAAAGGCCGTTGAGTGGGCAATGCCGGCGTCTTCCCTGACCGCGCGAGGCAGGCCATCAGCTCGGCGTGGCAGAGCTTGCCCTGGCACGGCCCCGTCCCGGCCCCGGTCCGGCGCTTCAGCAACTCGATATCGCCGTAGCCGTCCTCGATCGCGCGCATGCAGTCGCCGTGGCGGACGTCTTCGCAGAGGCAGAGGACGGTTTCGGGGTCGACCGCCGTCGCGGCGGGCGCATTGAGCTCGGTCTCGTCGGTGCGCGTCGGATCGGCGATCCAGCCGTCGAGCGCCGCCTCCACCCGATGGGCGAAATCGGGGCCGTCCGCCTCT
>DATIDB010000251.1:0-2611 GCA_035456545.1 Alphaproteobacteria bacterium
ATCTGGGCTATCTGACGGCGATCTATCAGCGCCAATACATCGATTCGGCGCAGCGCTTTCCCGACGCGCCGCGGCTGACCGCCAAGCATATCGAGGCGCTCGACCTCTTCGACGCCCTCGCCGACGATCCCCGGCTCCATATGACCATGGAGTTCCGGCCCGGCGACATCCAGCTCGTGCACAACCACACGCTGCTGCACGACCGGACGGCCTTCGTGGATTGGCCCGAGCCCGCGCGGCGTCGGCATCTCTTGCGGCTTTGGCTCGCGCCCGCTGAAGCGCGGCCGCTGCCGCAAGTCTTCGCCGAGCGCTACGGCACGGTCACGGTGGGCGAGCGCGGCGGCGTTCTTGTGCGCGGCGCCAAGCTCCACGCGCCCTTGGAGCCGGAGGCGAGGCCCCGCGCGGATCAGTAGCGGCGAATCAGTAGCGGTAGTGGTCCGGCTTGAACGGCCCTTCGCCGGAGACGCCGATATATTCGGCCTG
Organism: Alphaproteobacteria bacterium; assembly: GCA_035456545.1. Lineage (GTDB taxonomy): Bacteria > Pseudomonadota > Alphaproteobacteria > JAREAF01 > JAREAF01 > JAREAF01. The sequence continues at coordinate 484 of DATIDB010000251.1, forward strand.
CTTGGGCGTGAGCTTGGTCAGCTTCGCCCCGACCTTGGCCAGATGCAGCGCGGCGACCTTTTCGTCCAGATGCTTGGGCAGCACATAGACTTCCCGTTTGTACTTGCCGGGATTGGTCCAGAGCTCGATCTGCGCCAGCACCTGGTTGGTGAAGGAGGCGCTCATGACGAAGCTCGGGTGACCGGTCGCGCAGCCGAGATTGACCAGCCGCCCCTTGGCCAGGACGATGAGCCGCTTGCCGTCGGGGAAGACGACCTCGTCGACCTGCGGCTTCACTTCCTCCCATTTGTAATTGCGCAGCGCGGCGATCTGGATCTCGCTGTCGAAATGTCCGATGTTGCAGACGATGGCGCGGTCCTTCATCTGCCGCATGTGGTCGAGGGTGATAACGTCGAGATTTCCGGTGGCGGTGACGAAGATGTCTCCCTTCGCGGCCATCTCGTCCATGGTGTTGACCTCGTAGCCCTCCATCGCCGCCTGGAGGGCGCAGATCGGGTCGATCTCGGTCACCACCACGCGCGCGCCCTGGCTGCGCAGGGATTCCGCCGAGCCCTTGCCGACATCGCCGAAGCCGCAGACCACCGCGATCTTGCCGGCCATCATCACATCGGTGGCGCGCCGGATGCCGTCGACCAGGCTCTCGCGCACGCCGTAGAGATTGTCGAATTTCGACTTCGTCACCGAATCGTTGACGTTGATCGCAGGGACGAGGAGCGTGCCGGCCTTGGCCATCTCATAGAGCCGGTGGACGCCGGTCGTGGTCTCCTCGGAGACGCCCCGGACCTCCTTCATCAGCTCGGGATAGTTCTGGTGCATCACCTGCGTCAGGTCGCCGCCGTCGTCCAGCAGCATGTTCGGATGCCAGCCCTTCGGCCCGTTGATGGTCTGCTCGACGCACCACCAGTATTCCTCCTCGCTCTCGCCCTTCCAGGCGAAGACCGGGATCCCGGCCTTGGCGATCGCGGCGGCGGCGTGATCTTGGGTCGAGAAGATGTTGCAGGAGCTCCAGCGGATTTCCGCTCCGAGCTGAACCAAGGTCTCGATCAGCACGGCCGTCTGGATGGTCATGTGCAGGCATCCCGCGATGCGGGCGCCCTTCAAGGGCTTCTTGCCGGCATGCTCCTTGCGCAGCGCCATCAGGCCCGGCATCTCGGTCTCGGCGATGGCGATCTCGCGGCGGCCCCAATCGGCCAGGCTGATATCGGCGACCTTGTAATCGGCGCTCATGAGGGAAGTTCTCCAGTCGGTCCTAAGCGTTGGGAGCGGGGCTATAGCAGGGCGGGCGCGCCATCGGCAAGCGGGGACGGGAGAGACCGCCTCAGACGGGCCGAGGGACTCTCACGCCAGCGCGTTGAAATCATCCAAAAGGGCGGCGATTCGCCCGGAATCCGACTGATCCATGATCATGCTGGCCCTCCGGCTCGCGGCCAGGAAATCGAGCGAGCGGATGCGCTGCTTGACGCGGGGCAGCGCCGGCCAGGCCATCGAGAGCTCGCGCACCCCTAAGCCCAGGAGCAGCGCCGTGTAGCGCGGATCGCCGGCCATCTCGCCGCAGACGGAGATCGGGATGCGCGCGCGCAAGGCGGCCTCGGCGGTGAACTGGATGAGGCGCAGAACCGCCGGATGCAGCGCGTTATAGAGGTGCGCCACCTGCTCCTCGCCGCGGTCGATCGCCAGCGTATACATGGTCAGATCGTTGGTGCCGATGGCGAAGAAGTCCGAGGACTGCGCCAGGGCGTCGGCGGAGAGCGCGGCGCCCGGCACCTCGATCATCACTCCGAGCGGCGGCGGCGGGTCGGCGATCTTGACCTTGCGGCGCTTCAGGCGCCGGATCACCGTCGCCATCGCCTGGCGCACCTGCCGCACCTCGGAGAGCGAGGAGATCATCGGCAGGAGGATGCGCACCGGCCCATGCGCGCTTGCCCGCAGCATGGCGCCGAGCTGCGCCTCCAGGAGCGGGCGCTCCTTCAGCGACAGGCGGATCGCGCGCAGGCCCAAGGCCGGATTGGCCGATTCGGCGAGGTGGCCCCCTAAGGGCCCGGCCAGCTTGTCGCCGCCGATATCGAGGGTACGCATGGTGACCGGCCGCCCCTCCATCCCCTCGACGATCGCCTTGAGCGCCTGGTAC
>DATIDB010000252.1:0-6936 GCA_035456545.1 Alphaproteobacteria bacterium
CGTGGCGGTGGCGAGCATCGTTCGGGACCAGCGCGTCGATCTTTCCTTCATCAAGTGGTGGAAGGCCGCCGGGGTGACGCCGAAGCGACGGGGATCGCCGCCCACCTCGTTCAGCGAAAGCAGACGGTTGAAGCGATAGAAGGCGGTGTCCTCCAGCCCCTTGGCCATGGCGGGTCCGGTGTATTGCTGGAAGCGCATGGCGAAGCGCGACAGCTCGCGACGTGCATAGCTGCGCCCGGCTCCCGTCGCCGCGTCGGCGGTCAGCACACGATGCAGGAAATCATAGACCGTGCGGTCTGGCGCCGTGGAGCGCCGTCGCGCCTGCGCGATGGCCCAGTCGATGTCGCGGCGGTCCTCCGCCTCGACCCGCTCGGGCGTCACGTAGCTTCGGTAGACCGGGAAGGCGGACACCACCTCGCGCAACGCCTCGCGCAGGCCGCTGGTGGTGAAATCCCGGCTCATCCAGCTCGCCTCGGCGATGCGGTCCAGCTCTTTCGCGAGCACCTCCAACTCGCTGGCCAGGAGGTTGCGCGTGACCTGGAGCTTCGAGCGGTAAAGCACGTCCTCGAAATTCCGTTCCCGGCCTGAGAACCGGCGATAGAGGCGGTCGAGCGGCGCTTCCCCCGCCGGATCCACGAAGAGGCCGTTGATGAGATTCAGGTAGTCGTAGCCGGTGGTGCCGGCGACCGGCCAGTCGCGCAGCCGCTCATGCGCCGCGAAGATCTTCTCGACGACGACATAGACCGCCTGCCTGTCCGGCGTGCGCCCCCGGATGCGGCGGGCGCGAAGCTGCAACCGGTCGAGATACCGCTCGGGGTCGAAGAGGCCGTCGATGTGATCGATCCGCAGCCCGTCTATCTTGCCCTCGGCGAGCCAGCGGAACACCAGGCGGTGGGTGGCCTCGAACAGCTCGGCCAGCTCGATGCGGATGCCGGCCAGGTCGTCGATGTCGAAGAAGCGGCGGTAATTGATCTCGTCCGAGGAAACGCGCCAATAGGCGAGGCGGTAGTGCTGCCGCTCCAGGAGCCGGTGCAGGGGGGTGAAGCTGCGCGGCTCGCCGGGGATGCCGCTGAACTCCGTCGCCGCGCCTTCGAGCACGGGCAGGAGCCCCGGCTGCCCCTGCGCCAGCGCCGCGATCCGTCCCTTGAGGGAGTTGCCCCGCTCGCGCTGGCGCCGGCCGGCGCGCAGGCTCGCCTCGCCCGGAGCCAGCGCCCGCAGCTCTTGCACGATCGCTTCCAGCTCCGAAAGCGCCTCTTCCGGGGCCGCGCCGTCGCGCCGGGCCTGCGACGCGCGACGGTCGAGGATGCGCGCATAGTGGCGCGGCGACACTGGGAAGCGATGCTCGTGATACCAGACCGAATAGGACCCCTCCTCGCCATCGAACCGCAGGGCGAGTTCGCCGGATGTCAGGACGGCGCCGTAGTGGTCGCCGAGAAGCGGCAGAAGCACCTTGCCCTTCAGCTCCGGCTGGTCGCGCTCCCAATCGATGTCGAAAAAGGTGGCGTAGGGCGAGGAGCGCCCCCATTCGAGGAGATCGAGCCACCACGGATTGTCTGCCCTGGCGACGCCCATGTGGTTGGGGATCAGGTCGATCACCTGCCCCATCTTGCGCCGGCGCAGCTCGGAGACGAGGCGCTCGAAGGCGCCCTCATCGCCGATCTCCGGATTGAGCCGGTTGTGATCGACGATGTCATAGCCGTGAGCGCTGCCGGACCGTGCCTTCAGGTAGGAGGAGCCGTAAAGGTGGCTGACGCCCAGCCGGTCGAGATAGTCGACCAGCGCCGCGGCGTGCTCGAAGCGAAACCCGGCCCCGAGCTGCAGGCGATATGTCGCGCGCGGCGTCGCATCCGCGGGCGGGGGCGCGAGCCGGAGCCGCTCGCCCGCGGCGGCGGCCGCGGACCAGGGACGCAAGCGGCGCAAGCGCGCGGCGATGCGCTTGAGGAGCGGCTGCCGTTCCAGCTCGTCGACAGCGACCGGAAGCCGGCGCCGCCAGTTCGGGTGCTCGTCGATCGTCCCCGGGAGATTCGCCTGATCGACGAGCCCGAGCGCATCCTCGATCTGGACGGCCAGGAGCCGCGCGCGCGACCGGGCGAGGAAGCGGTAGGCGGCCTCGATCAGCTCGGGCGTCGCCTCCTCGCGCCCCAACGCGCGCGTCGCCGCGGCGGGGCCGAGCACGCCCTCGCGCTCCAGAGCTTCAATCAGCGCGCGGCGGTCGCGCGCCCGTTCCTCATAGGCCCGTCCGCGGTGCTCCTCATCGGGGAAAAGGCTGAGCTCGCTCTTGATGTCGAGGTCGCGCCCCCGCCAGAAGCCCGGCAACGTCGCGAGGTCGTGCGTGGTCACCGCGACCATGCCGGCGCGCGGATAGGCGGAGGGCGGAAGGAACGCGCCCTTCTCTCCGCGCTCGAAATACAGCAGCCGATAGGAGAGCACCCCCATATCCTCGAGCCGGCCCACGAAGCCCGGCGGAACCGTGCCCAGGGCCTCGCCCACGACCATGCAGCGGTTGCGCTGACTCTCCAGCGCGAGGAGCGCGAGGAGGTCGTCGAAGGGGTAGGCGACGTAGCCGCCCGCATCGGCGCGCTCTCCCGCCGGCACCCAATAGAGACGCATCAGCCCCATGATGTGGTCGAGGCGCAGCGCCGCGGCGTGCCGCATATTCGCGCGCAGCAGCTCGATGAAGGGCCTATAGGCACGGCTGCGCAGCGCCACCGGGTTCCAGGGCGGCAGGCCCCAGTCCTGGCCGAGCATGTTCCAGAGGTCGGGCGGCGCTCCGGCATGGGCGCCGCGCACCAGAAGCTCGGGATCGGACCAGGCTTCCACGCCCCCCGCATCGACGCCGAGCGCCAGATCGGCATAAAGCCCGATCGGCAGCCCGGCGCGCCGGCAGGCCTCGGAGGCGGCGGCGAGCTGGCGGTCGGCCTGCCATTGCAGCCAGGCCCAATAGAGCACGCGCTCGCCTCGCTCCTCCGAGAAGCGCAGGACCTCGGGCGAGCCCGGATCGCGGTAGGCCTCAGGCCATTGGCCCCAATAGGCGCCCTCCCCGCGCCCCGCGAAATGCTCGGCCAGCGCCTCGAACAACGCGAAGGTCCGGAGCTTGTCCCCCTGCTCCTCGAGGAATGCGGCGAAGTCCCGCCCCGGCTCGGAGTCCGGACGGTCGAGATGGCGCTCTGCGAAGCTGCGCCAGATCAGGTCCAGGATCTCGAGCTTGGCGCGCGCGACGCCGGGATAGTCCACCAGCTCGGCCGAACGAAGCGCATCCAGTCGCGCCCGGAAAGCGGGATCGGCCAGGCGCCGCTCGGCCTGCGGGCACTCGACCAGCTCGGGCACCTGCGTCACGTCGATATAGAGGATGTTCAGCCGTTCGCGGCTGGAGGGGGAATACGGGCTGATCTTCCCGGGGTCGGAGGGGAAGAGCGCGTGCAGCGGATTGAGGCCGATGAGATGCGAGCCGAGCCCCGCCGCGGTCTCGGCGAATTCGGCGAGTGCGCCGAAATCGCCGATGCCCCAGTCCGATCGCCCACGCAGCGCATAGAGTTGCACCGCGATCCCCCAGGCCTCGCCGGATTCGTCCAGGGCCTCGGGCAGGTGGCAGCGCGGCGGCGTGACGATGAGCTCCATTTCCGCCGCGGGGTCTTCCAGGATGAGCCGGTGATAGCCCTCCGGCAGGTCCGGATCGAGATCGAGGCGGCGCCGCTCGACGCGCCGGCCGTCGATCGTGTGCTCGGCCAGCAGGGGCAGCGCCGTCCAATCGGCGTGGCCGGAATGGCTGCGCCCGCTCTCCTCGACGATTCGCCAGCGCAGCCGCCGTTCCTCACCGGCCGCGAGCGTGACCGACACCAGCGCAGGCAGGGAGCTTCGGGGCGCCACCTGAACCGGCTCCAATGCCCGGCGCCAGCGCGCCTCCTCGCAGCGGCGCAGGCTTTCCTCCGCCTCGGCGTCGTCGCCCGCCGGATAGCCCAGCGAAGCGAGCAGCCTGCGCAGCCGGTCGTCGGAGAGATCGCGGCGCGTGCCGAGGGCGTCGACATGGCCGCGTTCCAGCCCGGCGACCACGGCCAGTCGGTAAAGCGGCGCGTCGCCTAGGCCGCCGGATCCGCGATCGTCCATAGCACCGACCATGGCGGCATTTGACCCGCCTCGGCAAGGCGGCGCCGCAGCCCGGGATGGGTCTCATGCAGCAGGCGGCCGGGAAGCTCTCGCGCAGAGCTGGAAGCCGCCTCCGGTCCGAGATTGGCCGCGAGCGACAGCGCCGCGCCGTCGCCGAGGCGCCAGCGCAGGAGACAGAGCCGACCCTTCGACGGCCCTGGCGAGCAGCCGCCCTCGCGCATGCCGGCGAGGCGGGGCGCGATCTCGCGGCGCCGGAGATCGAGGAGATGGCGGTAGAGTTGCAGCCGCTCCCGGTGCATCCCCTCGTTCCGGCGATCCCAGTTCAGGACGGCGCTGCGGAATGTCGACTCCTGCGTCGGGTCCGGGATTCGTTCGCGCAGCTCGGGATCGGCGAATTCCGGGAATTTGGCGAACTCCCGGCGGCGGCCTTCGCGAACCAGATCGGCCAACTCTTCCGAGAAATCGCAGAAGAAGGGGAAAGGCTCCGGCGCGGCCCACTCCTCGCCCATGAACAGCATGGGCGGATGGGGCGACAGCAGAAGGAGCGCGGCTGCGGCTTCCGCCGCCTCGGGCGCGCAGAGCGACGACAGCCTCTCGCCGAAGGCGCGATTGCCGATCTGGTCATGATTTTGCAGGAAATCGATGAAGGCCGCCGGCGGCAATCCGCCGCTCGCCTCGCCGCGATGCTCGTGGCCGCGGAACGGCGAGGGCTCTCCCTGCCAGGCGAACCCTTCGGACAGGCATCGCACGAGGTGCCGAGCCGGGGCGTCGGTGTAGTCGGCGTAGTAGCCGCCGGCCTCGCCCGTCAGAAAAACGTGCATGGCGTGGTGATAGTCATCGTTCCACTGCGCATCGTAGAGCTTCGCCGCCCCGTCGCCGCCGCGCTCGAGGAGGCGCGCCTCGTTCCGGTCGTTCTCGAGCACGAGATGGCGGCGCCGATCGGTGCAGCGCGCGCGCACGCTCGCCGCAAGCTCCTCCAGGAAAGAGGGGCTGGAGGCGTCCAGGATGGCGTGCACGGCGTCGAGCCGCAGGCCGTCCATGTTGTATTCGGTGAGCCAGTAGAGGGCATTGGCGATGAAGAAGGCGCGCACCTGCCCTGAGCCCTCGCGGTCGAAATTGATGGCCGCGCCCCAAGGCGTGTGCCGCGACTCGTCGAAGAACTGCGGCGCGTAGAGGCCCAGATAGTTCCCCTCCGGGCCGAAATGGTTGCGGACGACGTCCAACAGCACCATGAGGCCGCGGGCATGCGCCGCGTCGACCAGGCGCTTCAGCTCCTCGGGACGGCCGTAGCTGCTCTCCGGCGCAAAGGGAAGGACGCCGTCATATCCCCAGTCGCGCGCGCCCGGAAATTCGGCGATCGGCATCAACTCGATCGCGGTCACGCCCAGTTCGGCGAGATGATCCAACCGATCCTCCACCCCGGAATAGCGTCCGCTGGCGGAGAAGGCGCCGACATGCAGCTCGTAGATCGCCGCCTCCTCCCAGGGGCGGCCGCGCCAATCCTTGTCGCGCCAGTCATAGGCGCCCGGGTCGATCAGCTCGCTCAATCCGTGGACGCATCCGGGTTGGTGGCGCGCCGCGGGATCGGGCACGGTGATCCCGCCGTCGATGCGGTAGCCGTAACGGTCACCGGGCCGCGCATCGGCAAGGATGCATTGGAGAAAGCCGTCGCCGGCCGCAACCATCGCCTCGGCGCGCTCATCGTCGCCGCGCCGCAACAGCAGCTCCACCTTGTCCGCTCCCGGCGCCCAAAGGCGAAAGCACGCTCCCGCGCCCTCGCATGCGGCGCCGAACGCCATGTCGAATATGCGTTTCACCGCTCCGGCCGCTCGGGCTGGGCGGAACCGCTGCCTTCGGGGCGCTCGACCAACAGCACGAAGGAGCGCGGCTGCACCTCGTAAGCGCTGCCGACCGCGAGCCCGCCGGACTTGGCGAAGGGCTCCTCGCGCGCGGTGTCGAGGACAAGCTCCCAATCGCCGCCGTCCTGGACCTGAGGGAGCAGATACTTCGCCGGTTGGTCGCCGGAATTCAGAACAATGAAAAAGCTGTCGTCCGGCTGCGGCTCGCCCATCGCGGTCAAGTGATACTGCCCCGCCGTGCCGTTGATGAGGAAGGCGAGGCAGCGCGCGTAATGCACGCTCCAGTCCTCGGCGCCCTTCTCCTTGCCGTCCGGCCGGATCCAGGTGATGTCCTTGCGCTCGGTGCCGGGGATGATGCGTCCGGAGAAAAAGCGCGTCCGGTGGAAAACGACATGACGATGGCGCAGCTTGATCAGGCGGCGTACGAACCCGGCGAGGCGGCGTCCCTCCTCGTCGATCTTCTCCCAGTCGAACCAGGAGATATCGCTGTCCTGGCAATAGGCGTTGTTGTTGCCGCCCTGGCTGCGCCCGAACTCATCGCCGCCGAGCAGCATCGGCACGCCCTGCGACAGGAGCAGGGTCGCGAGCATGTTGCGCATCTGCTGGCGCCGAAGCCTGTTCACCGCCGGGTCGTCGGTCGGCCCTTCGAGACCGCAGTTCCAACTGTTGTTGTTGTCGGTGCCGTCGCGGTTGTCTTCGAGATTGGCCTCGTTGCGCTTTGCGTTGTAGCTGACGAGGTCGGCGAGGGTGAAGCCGTCATGGGCGGTCACGAAATTCACGGAGGCCCAAGGGCGCCGGCCCTTCTTGCCGAAGATGTGTTGGGAGCCGGTCATCACCCCTGCGAGCGTGCCGATGAGCCCCTCGTCGCCCTTCCAGAAGCGCCGCACGGTGTCGCGGTACTTGCCGTTCCACTCGGCCCACAGCACCGGGAAGTTGCCAACCTGGTAGCCGCCCGGCCCAACATCCCAGGGCT
>DATIDB010000253.1:0-5095 GCA_035456545.1 Alphaproteobacteria bacterium
TTTCGGCAACCTCCGGGAGATTGGGCTCCGAGGGACCGAGGGCCGGCGCGCCGTCCAGGAAATAGCCGATTCCCACCGCTAGGCGATCGGCCAGCACCAGGAGCTGGCGCGGCGCCAAGCGGCTGCTGCCCCGCTCCATGCGCCGGATTTGCTGCTCGGTGAGACCCAGCGCCCGCGCAAGCTCCACCTGCGTCAGGGCGAGGGCGATGCGCCGCTCGCGGATGCGCGCCCCGACATAGCGGTCCACCGGGTCGGGGTCGCGGCGGCGTCCTGTCATGGACATGGCTGGCTCTCCCTGCTGTTTTCCGGCTATTGGCCTTCCTCGGCGAGCCGCCCGGCGCTGCGGGCGCGCTTCTCGTTCGAGCGGCCGTTGACCGTCAGCGCCCAGGCGACGGCGCCCAGCGCGCAACCCAGCGCGATCCCCGCCGCCTGTCCCGCCGCGACGCCGGTCATCCCGATGGCTTCGGCGCGCGCCACGCCCCAGGCGAGCCATGCGCCGGCGATCTCGCCCAACGCAGCCGCGACCATCGCCAAGGCGAACATTCCGCGCCGGTCCCGCGACGGGGAGCGCTCGGTGATCTCGATTTGCGCGACCGGCATCGCAAGGCATTCCGCCAAGGCGAAAACCGCGAGGCCAAGAAACGCGAGCGGCAGTGTGTGGGAGAAGGACAGAACCAGACCGCATCCGGCGGCGAGCGCCACGAGCCCGTGCACGAGCGGCCGGGGCAGGCGGGAAAAAAGCGGCATGAGCGCGAGCTGGACCGCGATCACCGCCAGCCCTTCGGCGCTGAGCAGCGCGTTGCGCCAGGCGCCCAGGGGCGGGTTCACCGCCTCGAGAAGCACCAGCGCGGCGATCAGGAACCCGACCGCCGCATAGGAAAACAGCGTCTGCCCCATCAGGAGCCACTGAGCGGCTGAGAGCGCGCGCAGGCCAAGGCGCCAGGGGCTCGATGCGTCCTCCGCCCGCTTCGCCGCGCCGCGCGCCGGCACCAGCCGGAAGACGAGGATCCCGGCGCCGATCTCGATCGCCGCGACGAGGAGCACTCCCGCGTGCACCGCGTCCATCCGGATCGCCGCTTCCGCCAGGAGCGGCCCGATGACGAAAGCGAGGTTCATCGCCAGGAACAGCCCTTGGAACGCCAGCGCCTGGCCGCGGCCGCGGGTCTCGTCGGCGATGACCGCCCGCACCGCCGGACGCAAGGTTCCCGTTCCCGCGCCCGCCAGCAGGGCAAAGCACCAAAGCCCGATCGGGGCGGAGAGAATGATCAGGCAGGCGAATCCCGCCGCCTTGAGGAGGGAGGCGGCGAGGAGCACCGCGGCGTTGCCCGCGCGCGGCGCCAGCACCGGCAAGAGAAGCGACAGAAGGAGCGAGGCCACGAGCCTGAGCGAGAGCGCAAACGCCACGTCACGCGCGATCGCCGCCGTCCCGCCGCCATGCAGGACCGGCAGGAGCGGTATGACGAAGATCGAATCGAGATTGGTGATGAACATGTAGCCGAGGGCGATGAGCGCCACCGGCCCAATTCTCGATGCTCTCCAGGATCGCGCGCTCACCCGGCCTGCCTCAATTCGGGCACCGCCGCCCGCTCGACGGCGGTCAAGCGGTCGAACAGGAACTCCGTCACATAAAGATCCAGCGCCGGCAGGCCGATGCAGCTCACATGGACGCTGCGGCCGGCCTCCCAGACGGGCTGCACCAACTCCTGGGCGAGGCTGCGCACAGGCCGCTCCCGAAGGTCGAGGCCGCGGCGCGAATGCCAGAGTGCGAGGCTCTGCACGTTGCGGTGCGCGACGGAATCGACCGAATCGCAATAGACCAGCCCGTCCGCGAACACGCTCTCGATATAGGATTCCGGCAGCTCGTCCCCGCCCAGGAGGAGGGTCGTGGCGCCGGGCTGAACCTCCTCGGCGTCGAGGACCGGCGCGCGCGCCGTCGTCGCCGTGACGATGAGGTCGGCTTCCCTCAGCGCACGCCGGTCCCGCGCCGCCGCGAGCTCGATCCCGACCGATCCGCGCAGGCGCTGAATCAGCGCCTCGGCCCGCCGGACATCGCGCGCCACGACCGCGATCCGGCCGATCCGCGCCGCATGGCTCGCATCGAGGCAGCGGATCACGGCCTCGGCGATGCGTCCGGCGCCTACGATGGTCACCAGACCCGGTCCGCGCGGCGCGTAGAACAGGTCGGCGACGATGGAGGCGTAGGCGCCGGTCCGCACCGCCGAGATGTCGGTGCCGTCCAGCATGGCGAGCGGCAGCATGGTCAGCTTGTCGAAGAGCAGGATGGTCGAGCGCGAGCGCGGCAGGCCGAGGCACCGGTTGAAGGCGTTTGCGCCGACGATCTTCACCGCTCCGTGCCGGCGGTTCACGCTGACCAGCGCGCTCAGCTTCCAGTCCAGATCCTCGGTTTCGAGATGGAAGCCGCTGCGCTCGGGATCGACGAAGTCGCGAATGCTCTCATCGCGCGGCGTGACGGTGGCCTTGGCTCCCATGGCATCGCCGGTCTCGAGATCGATGAGGGCCTGTCGGGCGGAGGCGATCATACCCGCGTATTCATGGCCCAGCCCGGCCCGCCAGAGCTGATCCTGGCCGAGCATGACTGGAGGGGAGGCGATATGCATTTGGGCCTGGCCTTTCCTTCAGGGTACGGGGCGACGTCGTTGCGGAAACCCCATAGCCTGGCCATGAAGATTTGACTAACGGCGCGGTATTACGTCCAATGCCTTTTCGCGCCGAGTCCATACGGTTTTGTTATGTCATGATGAAGCAACGCCAGCTCGAAGCGTTCCGTGCGGTGATGCAGATGGGAGGCATCACGGCCGGCGCAGATCATCTTCGCCTCACGCAGCCCGCTGTGACCCGCCTCATCCGCGATCTGGAGCGCAAGCTGGGCTTCGCGCTCTTCCTGCGCGAGCACGGTCGAATCCGCCCGACCTCCGAGGCGCTCGACCTTTCGCGCGAGGTCGACCGCTGCTTCATCGGCCTCGACCGCATCGACAAGCTGGCCGCCGACATCCGTCAGGGCCGGGCCGGCCGGCTGAGGATCGCGGCGATCCCGGCGCTTGCCGTCGGCGTGCTCCCCGACATCGTGGCTCGGTTCCTTTCCGACAGGCCGCAGTTGCGCATCGACCTCGTGGACGGCAGCGCGGTCGAGATCGCGGAATGGATCGCCGATGGCGCCTACGATCTCGGCTTCGCCACCGCGGGCCCCGCCCATCCGGCGATCGTGGCGCATCCGCTGCCGCCGGTGCGCGCGGTCGCGGTGATGGCGCCCACGCACCGGCTGGCCCGCCAGGCGGCCGTCCGGCCCTCCGACCTTCAGGGGGAGGCGCTGATCGCGCCCCTGCGGTCGTCCCGGTTGCGGGCCAGGCTGGAGGAATCCCTGGCCCGGGCCGGGGTCGAGCCGGATCTGCGCGCTGAGACGACGCTGTCCGCGGTCGCCTGCGCGATTGCGGGCGCGGGCGGGGGCGTCGCCATCGTCGAAGCCTTCACCGCCGAGCTCCTGAATGGCCTCGATGCCGCCGTCAGGCCCTATCGCGACGGCGTGGAGATCGACTACGCCATTCTCGTGTCGGCGAGACGCAAGCTTTCAGTCACGGCCACGGCTTTTCTCAAGCTTTCCTTGCAAAGCCTCGGGCGCTCACGCCGGCTGCGTCGGCCGCGCCCGGCCCATCGCGAAGCGGGCAAGCGCGGCGTCGGGCGGATGTCATGATGACGCATCTGCAATCAGTGCTTGCGCCACGCCGGAAGTTGCTGCAACTAATGTGACAGGCACGCAACCAACGAGCGAGGCTTCACAAATGCCCAAGCCGCGTCCCGAAGAAGCACCCGATCCGGTCGACATCTTCGTCGGCCGGCAAATCCGCCGGCGCCGGCTGGAATTGGGCCTCAGCCAGACGGCCCTCGGCCGCGTTTTGGGGGTCAGCTTCCAGCAGGTCCAGAAATACGAGCGCGGCGACAATCGCGTCGCGCCGAGGCGTCTTTTGGAATTGGCCAAGCTCCTCAAGGTCCCGGTGACGTACTTCCTGGATGGCGCCCTCCCCGGCGCCGACACGGGGGGCGACCGCAGCCGCGAGCCCGGCCTTCTCGACGATCCGCGCACGCTTCAGCTCGTCCGCTACTATCACCGCATCGACGATCCGGAGCTGCGCCAGCGCGTCTTCCTCTTGATCAAATCGGCTGGATCGGTCGATTGGAATCGGCCGAGAGGCGGTGCAGGGGCCTCGCCCGGCGCGCGGCGCGGGCCGGGGCGGCGTGGCCGACCGGCGAGCGCGACGAAATAGGCGGTCTCGACGGGAGACCCTGGACCGGCGCGTGCCCCGCTGGCGCGCGCCAGCCGGTCGCCTTATTGTCGCGCGCGCAGCTTCCCGAACGGCATCGGCGTCTTGAAGGTTTTGCGACTCTTCCGCCACTCCTCCGGCCTGCCTCCCGATGCGCGCGGGTCGGCGGTGGCGATCGGCAATTTCGACGGGGTCCATCTGGGCCACCAAGCCGTCATCGGCCATGCCGTCTCGCGGGCCGAGGCGCTCGCCATCCCCTCGGCCGTGCTTACCTTCGAGCCGCATCCGCGCATGCTCTTCAAGCCGGAATCGGAACCGTTCCGCCTGACGCCGCTCCGCCCCAAGGCGCACGCCATCGAGGCGCTCGGCATCGATGTGATGGTCGTGCTCGCCTTCGATCGCGCGCTCTCGCAGAAGAGCGCCGAGGACTTCGTGGAGGACGTGCTGGTCACCGGCATGGCGGTCGGCCATGTCGTGGTGGGGGAGGATTTCGTCTTCGGCCATGACCGTCTGGGCACCGTGGAGAGCCTTGCGCGCATGGGCGACCGGCTTGGCTTCACCGTGACCGCGCTCAAGCCCGTGGCCGGCCCGGAAGGCACGGTCTATTCCTCCACCGCCGTGCGGGAGGCTTTGAAGGCGGGGGAGCCGCGCCGCGCGGCGGCGCTCCTGGGGCGGGCATGGGAGATCGAGGGCCGGGTCGAGCACGGCGATGCGCGCGGCCGGCAGCTTGGGTTCCCCACCGCCAATATCGGGCTGGGCGAATATCTGCGGCCCGCCTTCGGCGTCTATGCGGTTCAGGCCGGGGTCGACCACGGCGC
>DATIDB010000254.1:0-3780 GCA_035456545.1 Alphaproteobacteria bacterium
CGGCCGCCGCATCCTCTTCGAGGGCGCGCAAGGCGTGATGCTCGACGTCGATCACGGGACCTATCCCTATGTCACCTCCTCGCAGACCGTGGCGGGTCAAGCGGCGAGCGGGTCCGGCCTCGGCCCCGCCGCGGTCGGCTACGTGCTCGGCATCACCAAGGCCTATGCCACGCGGGTCGGCTCGGGACCCTTCCCGACCGAGCTGAGCGATGCGACCGGGCGGCTCCTGGGCGAGCGCGGGCGGGAGTTCGGCACCGTGACGGGGAGGCCGCGCCGCTGCGGCTGGTTCGATGCGGTGCTGGTGCGGCAGGCCGTGGCGGTTTCCGGCATCGACGGGATCGCGCTGACCAAGCTCGACGTGCTCGACCCGATCGACCCGATCCTGGTCTGCACGGGTTACGAGATCCGCGGCCGGCGCTACGATCACCTGCCGCCCGCAGGCGCCCTCCAAGCCGAAGCCAAGCCGATCTACGAGGAGATCGAAGGCTGGCGCGAGACGACGCGCGGGGCGCGCTTCTTCGCCGACCTGCCGGCGAAGGCGATCAAGTACCTGCGCCGAATCGAGGAGCTGATCGAGACGCCGGCCGCGCTCATCTCCACCAGCCCGGAACGGGAGGATACGATCCTGGTGAAGGACCCGTTCGCCGATTAGAAACCAGAAGCCAGAAAGTCAGAAGGCCAGAAGAAGCTCTTCTGGCCTTCTGGTTTCTGAGTACTGGCTTCCGCCTTCAGGCCAGCCTCTGCTCCATGGCCGCGTTGCGGATCGCCTTCTGCAGCTTGTCGAAGGCGCGCACCTCGATCTGGCGCACGCGCTCGCGCGAGATACCGTATTGCTGGCTCAAATCCTCGAGCGTGGTGGGGTCGTCCTTCAGCCGCCGCTCGGTGATGATGTGCCGCTCGCGGTCGTTGAGCTGCGTCATCGCCTCCGTGAGGAGCTTCCGGCGCTTGGTCAGCTCATCGCGCTCGGCCAGCGCCACCTCCTGGCTCGGTTTCTCGTCCACCAGCCAGTCCTGCCACTCGCCCTCGCCCTCGACCTTCAAGGGCGCATTGAGGCTGTGATCGGGGGCGTGCAGCCGCCGGTTCATGCTGACGACGTCCGCCTCGGGCACGTTCAGTCCCTCGGCGATCTGCTTGACGTGTTCGGGGGTGAGGTCGCCCTCCTCGAGCGCCTTGAGCTGGCCCTTCACCTTGCGCAGGTTGAAGAACAGCTTCTTCTGCGCCGCCGTGGTGCCCATTTTCACCAAGGACCAGGAATGCAGGATGTATTCCTGGATCGAGGCGCGGATCCACCACATCGCATAGGTGGCCAGCCGGAACCCGCGGTCGGGGTCGAAGCGCTTGACCGCCTGCATCATCCCGACATTGCCCTCCGAGATCAGCTCGGAGACCGGCAGGCCGTAGCCGCGATAGCCCATGGCGATCTTCGCCACGAGCCGCAAATGGCTGGTGACGAGCTTCTGGGCGGCCGCGGAATCGCCATGCTCGCGCCAGCGCTTGGCCAGCATGTATTCCTCGTCCGGCTCCAGCATCGGAAATTTGCGGATGTCCTCCAGATAGCGGGAGAGCCCGCCCTCGGAGGCCACGCTTGGCAACATCAACGCACGCGCCATTCGAACCCTTCTCCCTCGGCCGCGAGGAAGACGGGCAAGACCCCCTCTCCCTTCGGCCCCCATGGTTGGCCGGCATGATAACTGACTAACGCAGTCAAGTATAGGAGGTTCTTTGGAGAGATTCTAAAATCGTAAGAAGCTTCTGGAAATCCTCCGGAAGCGAGGATTCGAAGCCCAGCCGCTCCCCGGTGCGGGGGTGCTCGAAGCCGAGAACGGCCGCGTGCAAGGCTTGCCGGGGGAAAGACCGCACCGCCTCGCGCGCCTCGGGCGGCAGGCGCCCGAGCCGCGCCTGGGTCATGCGGCCATAGGTCGCGTCCCCGATCAGGGGGTGGCCGGTCGAGGCGAGATGCACCCGGATCTGGTGGGTCCGGCCGGTCTTGAGGCGGCAGGAGAGGAGGGCGGCCGCCAGGCCAAAGGCCTTGCGGACGGCATAGCGGGTCTCGGCCGGCTTGCCCCGCCCTTCCACCAGGGCCATGCGCTTGCGGTCCCTGGGATCGCGCCCGATCGCTCCGACGATGCTCCCCTCCAGCGGTTCCGGCACACCCCAGACCAGGGCGAGATAGGAGCGCTCCACGGTGCGCTCGGCGAACTGCCGGGAGAGGTGCTGGTGCGCGGCGTCGGTCTTGGCCACCACCATGATCCCGGTCGTGTCCTTGTCGAGCCGATGGACGATGCCGGGCCGCTTCACCCCGCCGATGCCCGAGAGGCTCTCCCCGCAATGGGCGATGAGCGCGTTGACCAGCGTGCCAGACTGGCTCCCCGGCGCGGGATGGACCGCCATGCCGGCGGGCTTGTCGAGCACCACGAGCTCCGCATCCTCGTGGAGGATGACGAGCGGGACCGCCTCGCCCTGCGGGGCGGGGGCTTCGGGCTCGGGCAGGGTCAGCTCGAAGACCTGGCCCGGTTTGACCCTCCAGGAGGGGTCGGTTATGGTCGCGCCCGCGAGGCGGACCTGCCCGGCCTCGACCAGGGCCTTGATCCGGCTGCGGGAGACCGCCTGGAGCGAGGCCGCCAGCCAGCGGTCGAGCCGTTCACCCGCCGCCGCCGCATCCGCCCGCAGCTCCACCCGTTCGCCGCCGCTTCGCCCCATGGCCGAGAGACTGAACCCGAACCTCGCCACCCTCAAGGCCGTCGTCATCGTCATGGCCGTGCTGATCGTGGTCGGCTTTGCGGTGGTGGTGATCGAAATCGCGCGGCGGCTTTCGGGCCTGGGTGCGGAGGAGGGGATGGCGCCGGGAGCGGCGCGCATGCTGTCGCTGCCTGCGGGCTGCGCCGTGGCGGAGATCGCCGGCGTCGGCGATCGCCTGGCGCTGAGGATCGAGCCGGCCGCCTCCTGCCCCGACTTGATCTATCTCGACGGCGCGGGGCGCGAGGTCGGGCGCGTCGAGCTTCAGCCGGCACCGCAGTAGTGGATAAGTGACCTCGCCCTTCGAGGCTCGGCTATCGCCTCGCACCTCAGGGTGAGGTCACTTACAAATCTCCTCATCCTGAGGTGGCCGCGAAGCGGCCCTCGAAGGAGAGGAGGTTTTCACGAACTCGCTTTCATGAGCCAAGGATTGGACCAGCCGATGAATTTCTGCAGCGACAATGTGACGGGCTTCGCCCCGGAGATCCTGGAGGCGCTGGCCCGCGCCAATCAGGGGCCGGCGATGCCCTATGGGGATGACGACCTGACCGCCGAGGTCGAGCGTCGCTTCGCCGAGCTGTTCGAGCATGAGGTCGCGGTCTTTCTCGTCGCGACCGGCTCCTCGGCCAACGCGCTGGCGCTGTCCTGCCTGACGCCGCCTTTCGGCGCGATCTATGCGCACCCCGCCGCGCATGTGATGGTCGATGAATGCGGCGCGCCGGAATTCTATTCGGGCGGCGCCAAGATGGTCGGCGTCCCCGGCGCGCATGGCAAGTTTGCGGCGGCCGATTTCGACAGGACCCTCGCGGCCTCGGGGCGCGGCGTCGTGCATCACGTGCAGGCGGCGTCGGTCAGCATCAGCCAGGCGACCGAGGCCGGCACGATCTACCGTCCCGACGAGATCGCGGCGATCGCCGAGGTCGCGCGCCGGCACAAGCTGCGCCTCCATATGGACGGGGCGCGCTTCGCCAACGCGTTGGTTGCGCAGAATGCGAGCCCGGCCGAATTGACCTGGCGCGCAGGGGTCGACGTGCTCTCCTTCGG
>DATIDB010000255.1:0-11773 GCA_035456545.1 Alphaproteobacteria bacterium
GCCGAACTTATAGAACAGGATGAAGGCGAGGATCGGCAGCCAGCCCGAGCGCGAGAAGAATTCCGCCAGGGGATCGAAGACCGCGAGCTTGAGCTGCGCCAGCAAGCGTGCAGCCGGGCGGTCGGAGCGTGGCTGCGCCGAAACGGCCTCGACCTTGGGTTCCGGCGCGATCAATACGACGAGCATGTTGGCCGCCATCAGCGCGGCCATCGCCAGAAAGGCCGCATACCAGCCGAAGGCCGAGGCGATGAAGAGCGCGCCCGCTCCGGAGGCCAAGAGGCCGAGGCGGTACCCGGCTTGCGTGGCGGCCGCGCCCGCGCCCTGCTCGCGCTCCGACAGTATCTCGATGCGGTAGGCGTCGATGACGATGTCCTGGCTGGCCGAGAGGAAGGCGATGGCCAAGGCCGCCAGCGCCGTCGCGCCCGCATCCACGCGCGGATCGGTCGTCGCCATGGCCATGATCGCGACCATCAGCAGCGCCTGGATGGCGAAGCACCAGCCGCGCCGCCGCCCGAGGAGCGTCGTCAAGGGCGGCAGCGGCACGCGGTCGATGACCGGGGACCACAGGAACTTGATCGAGTAGGGCAGGCCGACCAGCGCGAAGAGGCCGATGGTGGTCTTGTCGATGCCGGCTTCGGCCAGCCACAGGCTCAGCGTGGAGAGCGTGAGGAGCAGCGGCAGGCCGCTCGCGAAGCCCATCGCGAAGACGATGAGCAACCGCGGGCGGAGATAGACCGAAAAGCCGGTGAGATCGGAGCCCCGCGACGACGCCGCGGTCTCCCCGCCCCCTTGCGGGGGAGGGTTGGGGTGAGGGGTTGCCGAAGGCGCGCTCATCGGGACGGCCGAGCGCTGTTGCAGGAGGTGTCGGAAACACCGTGCGTCTCACCCCCTCCCCGCCCGCCCCGACCAGGAGTCAGAACACAGAAGTCAGAAGTCAGAAGGCTTGTACCCGCATGCCGTTTCCGACTTCTGACTTCTGGCATCTGACTTCTGCCTATCCCGCCGCGCGGGCGCGGGCCTCGCGCTTGCGCTGGTGCGGGTCGAGCTGGCGCTTGCGCAGGCGGATGGATTTGGGCGTGACCTCGACCAGCTCGTCCTCCTCGATATAGGAGATCGCGCGCTCGAGCGTCACCGCGCGCGGCGGCGTCAGGCGGATCATCTCGTCATGGCTGTGCGTTCGGATGTTCGTCAGCTGCTTGGCCTTCAAGGGATTGACCTGGAGGTCGGACCCACGCGAATGCTCGCCGATGATCATACCCGGATAGACCGGCGTTCCGGGAGGGATGAAGAGCGGCCCGCGCTCCTCGAGGTTCCACAAGGCATAGGCGACCGCCGGCCCCTCCGCGTTCGAGATCAGCACGCCGTTGCGCCGCCCCTCGATCACGCCCTTGAAGGGCATGTAGCCGTGGAAGAGGCGGCTCATGACGCCGGTGCCCCGCGTGTCGGTCATGAACTCGCCGTGATAGCCGATGAGCCCGCGCGCGGGGACGAGGAAGGAAAGGCGCATCTTGCCCCCGCCGGAGGGGCGCATGTCCGTCAGCTCGCCGCGCCGCCCGCCGATCTTCTCGACCACGACGCCGACATGCTCCTCGTCGACATCGACCAGCACCTCCTCGATCGGCTCCAGCCGCTCGCCCGTGTCGGGATCGGTGCGGTAGAGCACGCGCGGGCGGCTGATCGAGAGCTCGTAGCCCTCGCGCCGCATGGTCTCGATGAGGATGCCGAGCTGCAGCTCGCCCCGCCCCGCCACCTCGAAGGCGTCCTTCTCCTCCGCCTCGATCACGCGGATCGCGACATTGCCCTCGGCCTCGCGCAACAGGCGGGCGCGCAGCATGCGCGAGGTGACCTTGTCGCCCTCGCGCCCCGCCAGCGGCGAATCGTTGATCGTGACGGTGATCGCCAATGTCGGCGGATCGACCGGCGTCGCCGAGATCGGCGTCTGCACCGAAGGCTCGCAAATGGTATCGGCGACGGTGGTCCGGTCGAGCCCGGCGATCGCGATGATGTCGCCCGCCTCGGCGCGCTCGATCGGCACGCGCTCGAGGCCCCGGAAGGCGAGGAGCTTGGTCAGGCGCGCCAGCTCGATCACCCGTCCGTCGGGCGAGAGCGCCTTCACGCCCATGTTGATCTTCGCCGTTCCGGAATGGATGCGGCCGGTGAGCACGCGCCCGAGATAGGAATCGTATTCGAGCGTCGTCGCCAGCAGCGCGAACGGCCCGTCCGCATCGCCCACCGCCGGCGGCACATGCGCCACGATGCGGTCGAACAGCGGAGCCATGTCGACGCGTTCATCGGCGAGCCGCTCCACCGCCCAGCCCTGTTTGGCCGAGGCGTAGAGCAGCGGGAAATCGAGCTGCGCGTCCGATGCGCCAAGCGCGGCGAAGAGGTCGAAGATCTCCTCATGCACCTCATCGGGGCGCGCGTCCGGACGGTCGGCCTTGTTGATGACGACGACCGGCTTCAGGCCGCGCGCCAGCGCCTTGCCGACGACGAACTTGGTCTGCGGCATCGGGCCTTCGGCGGCGTCGACCAGCACCACGGCGCCATCGACCATGCTCAAGATGCGCTCGACCTCGCCGCCGAAATCGGCGTGCCCCGGCGTGTCGACGATATTGAGCCGCACGCCCTGCCAGGCGACCGAGGTGCATTTGGAAAGGATGGTGATTCCGCGCTCGCGCTCCAGCTCGTTCGAATCCATCGCGCGCTCCTGCACCTGCTGGTTCGCGCGGAAGGCGCCGGACTGCCTCAGGAGCTGATCGACCAGCGTCGTCTTGCCGTGGTCGACATGGGCGATGATCGCGAGATTGCGGATGGGCTGGGTCATGGGGTCCGGTGAGAGGTGGGGTCAGCCGAGCCGTTCCGCAACGAGCGCCTTGAGCGGCCGCTCGGGCCGGGCGCCGACATGCGCGATCACCTCGGCCGCCGCGATCGCGCCGATGCGCGCGGCCTCGGCCGGCGGACGGCCCTGGGTCAGGCCGTGGAGAAACCCGGCGGCGAAGAGATCGCCCGCGCCGGTCGTGTCCACCACCCGCTGGACCGGCTCGGCGGGAACGCTCTCCGTCTTGCCGTTCGAGAGCACCACCGAGCCCTTCTCGCTGCGCGTCAGGGCGGCGATCTGGACGAGCCCGCGCGTGGCGGAGAGCGCGGCATCGAAATCGCGGACTTGCCAGAGCGCGCGGATCTCCGCCTCGTTGGCGAAAAGGATGTCGACCGGGCCCCTGACAAGCTCCTGGAACTCTGCCCGGTGCCGCTCGACGCAGAAAGGGTCTGAAAGGGTGAGCGCGACCTTGCGCCCGGCTTCATGCGCGATCCGCGCCGCCTTGCGGAAGGCATCCTTGGCGCGCGGGCGGTCCCAGAGATAGCCTTCGAGATAGGTGACCTGCGCCGCGGCGATCAGCGCCTCGTCCACATCCTCCGGCCCCAGCTCCACGGACGCGCCGAGATAGGTGTTCATCGTGCGCTGCGCGTCCGGCGTGACGAAGATGAGGCAGCGCGCCGTCGGCGCGCCGCCGCGCGCAGGACGCGTGCGAAAGGCGACGCCGGCCGCGCGGATGTCGTGCGCGAAGATGGCGCCGAGCTGGTCGTCCTTGA
Source organism: Alphaproteobacteria bacterium (assembly GCA_035456545.1). Classification (GTDB taxonomy): domain Bacteria; phylum Pseudomonadota; class Alphaproteobacteria; order JAREAF01; family JAREAF01; genus JAREAF01. The sequence continues at coordinate 3,592 of DATIDB010000255.1, forward strand.
CCTTGCCGATAAAGGCGGCGCAACCGCCGAGCGAGGCGATGCCGGCCATGGTGTTCGCGGCCGAGCCGCCGGAGCTTTCAACCCCCGGCCCCATGCGGGCGTAAAGCGTCTCGGCCCGTTCCGCCTCGATCAGCGTCATGGCTCCCTTGGCCATGCCTTCGGCGGCGAGAAACGCGTCCTCCGCATGGGCGATCACATCGACGATGGCGTTGCCGAGGCCGACCACGTCCTGCGCCTGGCTCATGGCTTTAGCGTTCCAATCCGAGTTCCGAAGTGACGGAAGGCCGCCCGAGCACCCGGCTGCGCTTGCCCCGGCCCCGAGCGGCGCGGCTTTATAGCCGGGCGCAAGGCTTTAGGCCAGCCTTCCCGCCCGCCTTGCCAGCGAGCGGCCGGCAAGGGAACATCCCGCCCGGTTGGGTGACCTGGCGAGGGGCAGGCGATTCGATGATTTCCGCTTTGATCAAGGCCTTCGGCGCGTTCCGGGATCCGGCGGTCCGGCGCCTGTTCTGGATCGGCGTTTTGGGCGCGCTGGCCCTTCTCGTCATGCTGGTCCTGTCGCTGGGCTATTTGATCGCGCAGCTTCGCATCGTGAGCGCCGACTGGGGCGCCTGGGGCGACTGGGCGGAATGGGGCCTCGACTTCCTCAGCGGCGCGGCTGTCCTGTTCCTGGTGTGGATCACGTTTCCCGGCATGGTCGGGATCGTCACCGGCTTCTTGCTGGAGCGGGTCGCGAACCGGATCGAAGCCATTGATTATCCGGGCCAGCCGACGGCGCGCGAACAGGGCGTATGGGAAGCGGTGCGACTTGCCCTCAATTTCGCATTGGTTAGCATTGGTCTAAATCTACTCGCGCTTCCCATCTATTTTTTACTGCCGGTTATAAATCTGTTGGTCTTCTATGCCCTGAATGGATATCTTCTGGGCCGGGAGTATTTCGAATTGGTCGCCTTGCGCCGCCTCGACGAAAGCAGTGTTCGGGCGCTGCGAAGGTCCTATCAGGGGTCGATATTCCTGTCCGGGGCGATGATCGCGTTTCTTACGACGGTTCCGCTGGTGAATCTGGCGGCGCCCGTGTTGGCGACGGCGTTCATGGTGCACCTGTTCGAGTCTCTCAGGCGTCGGGTCGGGATGGTGCAATCCGCGTGAGGTCGGCGGCCGGGGGGCCCCGAAACCTCAGGCGGGCTTTTCAGAGAGGCTTTGCCGATGTTTGGAAAGAAGAAGGAAGCTGAGGCGCCCCGCGCGACGGCCCGCACCGAGGATCCGGCGATGAAGCCGGCCGCCAAGGTCGAGACGCCCGCGGTCCTGCGGCCGCAGCCGGCGATGGCGGCGAGCGAATTGCCGCGCAAGACGCCGGACCTGCCGCCGGCGGGAGCCCGGCGGGTCGAGAAACCCGCCGAAACGAAGAGCGATCAGCGCAGCGAGGGGGCGGGCGAGGTCAAGAAGCTGATCGTCGGCCGCGACATCTTCCTCAGCGGCGAGATCAAATCGTGCAACAAGCTGGTGGTCGAAGGCAGCGTCGAGGCGGCCTTGCGCGATTGCCAGACCGTCGAGATCGCCGAGGCGGGACTCTTCCGCGGCTCGGCCGAGATCGACACAGCCGATGTCAGCGGGCGCTTCGAGGGGGACCTCACCGTGCGCTCGCGTTTGATCATCCGCTCGACGGGGCGGATCGTCGGCACCGTGCGCTACGGCCAGATCGAGATCGAGCGCGGCGGTGTGATCAGCGGCCAGATCGAGCACATGGCGAACGGAAACGCGGCCTCGGCATCCACCTCGCAAGCGCGAGACATGGTGCAGAGCGCGAGCGGGTCGAGCTGGTCGCTCCTGGAGGAGAAGAGCGCGGCGACGGCCGAGCGCGCGTAAGACCGGGCGCGGGGAGCCGCGGCCGCCGAAGTCGTGCGGCCCCTCCTCGCCGTCCCTGGGGGGGTCTAAGGTCGTGTCGGTCCCGGGCGGTTGGGGCCTCGTTCGTTTGCTTGTGCCGATCGCTGCGGCGGCGTTGTCCGCCTGCGCGGGCGATGCCCTACCCATGTCCTCGCCCGCCGACGCCCCCTCCGCCGGCTCCGTCGCCCCGGCGCCGCTGGCGGTCGCCGCAGGCGGCGCTGCGCGCCCATCCCTGCCCGCCTCGGCCACGGCGGCCTCGCTTGTGGGTCTCAGCGCGGGCGAGCTGTCCGCCTTGATCGGCCCTCCGCGCTGGAGCAGGCGGGAGAGCCCGGCGCAGGTCTGGCAGTATCAGGGCGCATCCTGCGTTCTGGACATCTATCTCTACGAAGAGGGCGAGGGTCCGCGCGTCGTCTATGCCGAGGCGCGCGACGAAAGCCGCCTGCCGGTCACGCTCTCCGTCTGCCTGGAGCGGATCGAGGCCGAGCGCCGACGGCCGGCCCCGACGAGCTGACCTGCGGCTCGGCGACGGTCTTCGCCTTGTATCGGCACAGGTCGCGGATGACGCAGACGGGGCAGTCCGGCCGCCGCGCCTTGCAGACATAGCGTCCGTGCAGGATCAGCCAGTGATGCGCCCGCCGCTTGGCCCAGTCCGGAACCTTGCGGTTGAGCGCCTCCTCCACCTCCAGCGGCGTCTTGCCCGGCGCGAGGCCCGTGCGGTTGGCGAGGCGGAAGAGATGGGTGTCGACGGCGATGGTGGGCTCTCCGAACGCCGTGTTGAGGACGACATTCGCCGTCTTGCGGCCAACGCCCGGCAGCTCCTGAAGCGTGTCGCGGTCGCGCGGCACCTGCCCGCCATGGCGCTCGATCAAGAGGCGCGAGAGCTGGATCACGTTCCTGGCCTTGGTGTTGAAAAGGCCGATGGTCCTGATGAAGTCCTTCAGGCGCGCTTCGCCGAGCGCCAGCATCTTCTGCGGCGTGTCGGCGATCTTAAAGAGCGGCTCGGTCGCCCTGTTCACCGAGATGTCGGTCGCCTGCGCCGAGAGCACGACCGCCACCAGAAGCGTGAAGGGGTTGATGAAATCCAGCTCGCCCCGGGGCTCGGGGAGGTGGCGCTCGAAACGGCGGAAGAGCTCCTCGATCTCCGGCTTACGCACTGAGGCCCCCTTCTCTTCCCTCTTGCCCGGGGCGCGACTTTACCGCGGCCCGGCTTCGCGCCATATAGATGGCCATGATCGAAACTCCGGCCGCCGCGCCGGTTCTGTTCGAGGCGCGGCTGACGCCCCATCGCAGCCTGCCGCCCGCCGCGTTCGGACTGCTCATGGCTGCGGTGATCCTGGTGGCGTTCCTCGCCGGGGCGGTGTCGGTCGCCTTCGGCGCCTGGCCGGTCACCGGATTCTGCGGTGTGGAGCTTCTGTTATTCTATCTGCTGTTCCGCCTCAACTACCGCAGCGCCGCGGGCGCCAGCGAGTGGATTCGCCTGACGCCGGGACGCCTTGAGGTGGTGCGCCGTGAGCGCAACCGTGAAACCGGGCGTTGGGTTTTGCAGCCTTATTGGCTTTCGGTGGCGCTCGAGGGGGGCGAGAGCGAAGGCCCCGGCGCGGTGCTGCTGCGCTCCCACGGCCGCAGCCTCGCCCTTGGCCGGTTTCTGCCTCCCGAGGAGCGGCTGCGCTTGAAGGAGGGTTTGGCCGAGGCGCTCGCCCGTGCGCGCGAGCCGCGCTTCGACTAACTCATCCCGCCGAGTGCAGGGCGCGCCACCCGGTAGAGCTTCACCCATTCCTCGCGCGCGGGCGTGGTCAGCCGCTCGCCCAGCACATCCTCCAGGGCGGCAAGCCAGGCCGCACCCAGCATGTCGAGATCGGAAAGCTCGAAGCCGCGCTCGCGAAGCCTCGCGCCCAGCCGCCTCAAACCGGGCCCCAGCGTCACCCTTTGGCCCCCTGAGAGGGCCGTCTGCATCAGGAAGCGCACATGGCGCGGCAGCGACGGCGGAAGGAGATAGCGCAGGCGGGGATTGAGGCGCTCGAGATGGAAATGAAAGCGCTCCAGCGCCGGCTGCCAGAGGGACAGCAGGAGCCCGATCGACGGGCGAAGCGGGTCGGTCTCGCTGAGGGCCACTTGGGGGAACTCCGGAGACGGCGCAATCGGGCTGCCGGCTGCGGAGATCATGGCACAACCGCGGCCGGCGCTCAATCGCCAACGCCTCGGAAAAGTCGAGTTAATCAGAAGTAGCGCAACGGCAGGCTGCACCACCGAGGGTCATTCGGACAAGCGTCTTCTTGGTTAACGACGTGTTCAGGCGCCCAGCCCGAGCACGTCGCGGATGCCGTAGAGGCCCGGCTTGCGCCCCGCCGCCCAGTGCGCCGCCTTCAGCGCGCCGCGCGCGAAGATGGCGCGGTCGGTCGCGACATGCGCCAGCTCGATGCGCTCGCCAAGACCGGCGAAGAGCACGCGGTGCTCGCCCACCACATCGCCGCCGCGCAAGGCGGCGAAGCCGATCTCGCCGGGCTTGCGCGCGCCGGTGATGCCGTCGCGGGCGCGCACGGCCAGCTTCTCGAGGCTGGCTCCCCGGCCGCGCGCCGCCGCCTCGCCCAGGGCCAACGCCGTGCCGGAGGGCGCATCCACTTTCTGGCGGTGATGCATTTCGAGGATTTCGATGTCCCAGCCGGCATCGAGGCTGCGCGCGACGTCTTCGACGAGCGCCGAGAGCAACGTGACGCCGAGGCTCATATTCGCGGCGAGCACGATCGGCGCCCGTTCCGAGGCTCGGCGGATGGCCGCCTTCTGCGTCTCGCTCAGGCCCGTCGTCCCGATGACATGCGCGCGCCCGGCGGCGGCCGCGAGCCCGGCATGATGCACGGTCGCCTCGGGCGTGGTGAATTCGATCACCGCATCGCTTTCCTCGACCAGCATGCGGGCATCGCCGATCGCCTTGAGCCCGATCGGCTCGAGCCCGGCGAGGCGCCCCAGATCCTGGCCGAGATCGGGACCGCGCGACTGCTCGACGCCGCCCGAGAGGCGGCAGGACGGGTCCTCGAGGACCGTGCGCAACAGGAGCCGGCCCATCCGGCCGCCGCAGCCGATCACGCCGATGCGGATGGTCATGGCCCGTCCCTCCCTGCCGGTCTTGCCGGTCGATCGGATTAAAGCAGGTTCCGGGCCGGTTGGGCAGGGTGGGAAGCGCCGGGACTCGGCTAGTCCTTCAGCTCCTGCCAGAACTCCTTCACGCGGGCGAAGAAGCCTTCGGATTCGGGGCTGTGCGAGCGACCTTGGCCAGCCTTCTCGAATTCCCGCAGCAGCTCCTGCTGGCGGCGGGAGAGGTTGACGGGAGTCTCGACCTGCGCCTGCACATACATGTCGCCGCGCGCGGCCGAGCGCAGCACGGTCATGCCCTTGCCCTTGAGGCGGAACTGGCCCCCGCTCTGCGTGCCCGGCGGAATGGTGAGGCGCGCGCGGCTGCCCTCCACGGTCGGCACCTCGACGACGCCCCCGAGGCTGGCGGTGGTCATCGGGATCGGCACCTTGCAGTAGATATGCGCGCCGTCGCGCTGGAAGACGGCGTGCGGCGCGATCGACAGGAAGATGTAGAGATCGCCGGGCGGCGCGCCGCGCAAGCCCGCCTCCCCTTCCCCGGCCAGGCGGATGCGGGTGCCATCCTCGACGCCGGGCGGGATCGTGACCGAGAGCGCGCGCTCCTTGCGCACGCGGCCCGCGCCCTCGCAGGACCGGCATGGCTTGTCGATGACCTCGCCCGCGCCCTGGCATGTGGGACATGCGCGCTCGATGGTGAAGAAGCCCTGCGCGGCGCGCACCCGGCCGGCGCCGTGACAGGTCGCGCATGTGCGGCGGCTCGCCCCTTTGGCCGAGCCCGACCCGCTGCACGCCTCGCAGGGCGCCAAGGTCGGCACGCGGATCTTCGCCTGCTTTCCGGCGAAGGCCTCCTCCAGCGTGATCTCGAGATTGTAGCGCAGATCGGCGCCCCGGGCCGCCTGGGCCGGGCCGCCGCGGCGGCCGCCCATGAACTCGCCGAACATCTCGTCGAAGATGTCGGCGAAGCCGCCGCCGAAGCCGAAATCGAAGCCGTTCGGGCGCGCGCCGCCGTTCTCGAAGGCGGCATGGCCGAAGCGATCATAGGCCGCGCGCTTCTGCTCGTCCTTGAGGACGTCGTAGGCCTCGTTGATCTCCTTGAATTTGTGCTCGGCGGAAGTATCGCCCGGATTGCGGTCCGGGTGATGCTGCATGGCCAGCTTGCGATAGGCCTTCTTGATGTCTTCGATCGAGGCGCCGCGCGCCAATCCGAGAGTGGCGTAATAGTCCTGCTTCGCCATGCCTCGCCTCGGAACCCGCCCCTTCGCCGCACCGAGGAGACTTGACGATAAGTCCCCTCGGGGCCGCACCCTTCTCTACATCATTTCGCCGCGCTTCGCGCCCGGAAATCGCGGCCGAGCCAAGGCCGCCGGATCAGGCGGACTTGCCCTTCTTGTTCTCGTCGACCTCCTCGAAGTCGACATCGACGACGCCCTCCGGCCCGCCGCCCGACTCGCCGCCGCCCGCCGAGGGGCCGGCGCCGTCCCCGCCGGTCGCGCCACCGGCCGCGCCTTCGGCCTGTCGGTACATGGCCTCGCCCAGCTTCATGCTGGCCTGCGCCAGGCTTTGCGTCTTCTGGCGGATGGCCTCGGCGTCCTCGCCCGCGGTCGCGGTCTTGAGCTCCGCGATCGCGGCTTCGATCGCGGACTTCTCGCCCGCGCCGACCTTGGAGCCGTGCTCGGCGAGCGTGCGCTCGGTGGTGTGGATCAGCGCCTCGGCATGGTTGCGCGCCTCGACCAGCTCCTTTTGGCGCTTGTCCTCGGCCGCATGCGCCTCGGCGTCCTTCACCATCTTCTGGATGTCCGCCTCGGAGAGGCCGCCCGAGGCCTGGATGCGGATCTGCTGCTCCTTGCCCGTCGCCTTGTCCTTCGCCGAGACGTTGACGATGCCGTTCGCGTCGATGTCGAAGGTCACCTCGATCTGCGGCACTCCGCGCGGAGCGGAGGGGATGCCGACCAGGTCGAACTGGCCGAGCAGCTTGTTGTGCGCGGCGATCTCGCGCTCGCCCTGGAAGACGCGGATGGTGACCGCGGTCTGGTTGTCCTCGGCGGTCGAGAAGACCTGGCTCTTCTTGGTCGGGATCGTTGTGTTGCGGTCGATGAGGCGCGTGAAGACACCGCCCAAGGTCTCGATGCCGAGCGAGAGCGGCGTCACGTCGAGGAGGAGCACATCCTTCACCTCGCCCTTCAGGACCGCGCCCTGGATCGCCGCGCCGACCGCGACGACCTCGTCGGGGTTGACGCCGCGATGCGGCTCGCGCCCGAAGAAGGTCTTCACCGTCTCGATGATCTTGGGCATGCGGGTCATGCCGCCGACGAGGATCACCTCGTTGATCTCGGAGGACTTCAGGCCCGCATCCTTGAGGGCCGCGCGGCAGGGCTCGACCGTCTTCTGGATGAGGTCATCCACCAGCGCCTCGAGCTTGGCGCGGGTCAGCTTGATGTTGAGGTGCTTCGGCCCCGTCTGGTCGGCCGTGATGAAGGGAAGATTGACCTCCGTCTGCATCGCGCTGGACAGCTCGATCTTCGCCTTCTCCGCCGACTCCTTCAGGCGCTGGAGCGCGAGGCGATCCTTGCGCAGGTCGATGCCGTTCTCCTTCTTGAACTCGTCGGCCAGATAATCGATGACGCGCTTGTCGAAGTCCTCGCCGCCGAGGAAGGTGTCGCCGTTGACGGCCTTCACCTCGAAGACGCCGTCGCCGATCTCCAGGATCGAGATGTCGAAGGTGCCGCCGCCGAGGTCGTAGACAGCGATGGTGCCGCTGCCCTTCTTCTCCAGCCCGTAGGCGAGCGCGGCGGCGGTCGGCTCGTTGATGATGCGCAGGACCTCGAGGCCCGCGATGCGGCCGGCGTCCTTGGTCGCCTGGCGCTGGGAATCGTTGAAGTAGGCGGGGACCGTGATGACGGCCTGCGTCACCTTCTCGCCGAGATAGTTCTCGGCCGTCTCCTTCATCTTCTGCAGGATGAAGGCGCTGATCTGGGAGGGGGAGTATTTCTTCTGCTGGGCCTCGACCCAGGCATCGCCATTGTCGCCGGTGACGATCTTATAGGGTACCAGACCCTTGTCCTTCTCCGTCATCGGGTCGTCATAGCGACGGCCGATCAAACGCTTGATGGCAAAAAGCGTGTTTTCCGGGTTGGTCACCGCCTGACGCTTGGCCGCCTGGCCCACCAGGCGTTCGCCCGTATCCGTAAAGGCGACCTGGGAGGGCGTGGTGCGC
>DATIDB010000256.1:0-5954 GCA_035456545.1 Alphaproteobacteria bacterium
CCCATCACCGTCTCGAAGAACTCCCGGCGATAGATCGGATTGGGGAGCGCGCCCGAAGCGAATGGAATCAACTAACTTCTCGCGATCAGGAAGAGGCGGCGGAAGGGGACCAGCGTCTTGCCATCAGCACGGCGCGGATACGCCGTCGCGAGACGCGCCTGGTAGCGCGCGGTGAAATCGGCGCGTTCGGCGGGATCGGTCAACGCGTCCAGGAGCGGGCGCAGTCCGGTTCCCTTGACCCAGTCGAGAACCGGCGTCTCCCCGTCGAGGACGTGCAGAAATTCGGTTTCCCAGAGATCGAGTTCCGCCACGAGCGGCGCGAGGAGGTCGTAGTAGCGCTCGGGCGGCAGCACCGGATCCTCGCGCAGGAGGGGACGCAGCTCTTCGCTCCAGGGACCATTCGCAGCGACCTCGCGCATCAGCCGGTGCGAGGGCGCGCCGAAGTTGCGCGGCATCTGCACCGCGAGCGCGCCGCCCGGCGCGAGGCAGCGCATCAGATGGGGGAACAGCGTCTCATGCCCATCCAGCCATTGCAGGGCGGCGTTGGAGAAGATGAGGTCGGGCGGTCGCTTTGGACTCCATCCGGCGATGTCGCCCAGCGTCCAGGCGACCTCCCCGCTCAAGCCGCGGGCCTTCGCCAGCATGGAGGCGGCGCTGTCGATGCCTTCGACCTCCGCCTTCGGCCAGCGCCGCTTCAGGGCCAGCGTGACCTCGCCCGTGCCGCAGCCGAGATCGACGACCCGTCGCGGTCCGATCTCCGGGATGCGCTGAAGGAGGTCCATGGCCGGGCGCATGCGTTCGCCCGCGAAGCGCAGATACTGGCCGGCGTCCCAGCTCGGCGAAACCGAACGCGGCGCGGCCTCGCTCAATGGTGGTCGGCCTCGCGCTCGCGGCGGTCGAAGCCGCGCTTGATCTGATAGAAGATCAGGCCCACCGCGAAGATGAAGAAGATGAGGCCGCCGTAATAGCCGACCTCGTCATGCGCGTGCGAGGCGACGTAGAGGCCGATCACCGCCAGGATCGCCGTCACCCCGCCCAAAATCCAGTCGTTCACTCCGTTCATCGTCCCGTCTCCGGTCGTTCAGAAGTCAGAGGCCTAGCCAGACGGGCCAAGCTGATGGCAAATGCGCGGGCGCCCGTCAACCGGCGCGGCGAACCGGCCCGGCTGGTTGGGCCGGGACGGTGGATTGGGCGTCGCCCTCCGCCGGAGCGACCGATGCGTCCGATCCGACCTCCGGCCTCTGGCCTCTGATTTCCGGGATCACGAGCTCGAACACCGTGCCCTCGCCGGTGGACCGGAGAAGGCGGATATCCCCGCCATGGGCGCGCATCAGCTCGCGCGCGATGGCGAGGCCGAGACCCGATCCGCCCGGCCGGGCCGAGCCTGCGAAAGGCTGAAACAGCCGCTCGCGCGCCCGCGGCGGCAGGCCGGGCCCGTTGTCGGCGATCGCGATTGTCACGCGGCCGTCTCCCGATGCCGTGGCGATCTCGATGCGGCTGGCACCCGCCTGGACCGCGTTTCGGCCGAGATTGGCGAGCACCCGGAAGATCTGGTCCCGATCCGCCGCGACGGTCAGATCGGCGGGCGCCTTCACCACCCAGGCGGCATCGCCGCGCGCCACCTCGGGCAGGCTCTGTCCCGCCTCCTCGAGAAGCCCGGCGAGCGGAAAGCGGCTGTAGCGCGGCTCCGGCGGCTTGTCGGTGGTGAAGGTCAGCGTCTTCGAGCAGAGATCGACCGCCTTGTCGATGGCGCCGAGCAGGGTCGGGGTCAGGCGGCGGACCTCGGGGTCCTCCGAGCCGGCGATCCGGTCGGAGACGAGCCGGGCGGTGGCGAGAATGCCGCGCAGGTCGTGGCTGATCTTGGTGACGGCGATGCCGAGCGCCGCAAGCCGGTTCTTCTGGTGCAGGGCCGCGCGCAGGCGTGACTGCATGTCGGCCAGCTCGCGCTCGGCGACCCCGATCTCATCGCCGCGCCGGCTGGGCTCGATCGCGGAGCGTGCGACATCCTCCGGATCGTCGCGGAACGCCGTCATGCTCTGCGTGATGCGTCGCATCGGCCGCACCATCAGCCATTGCAGGCTCAGATAAACCAGCGCGGCGGTGATGAACGAGATGACGATCGACAGCCCGAGGATGCGTTTGGAGTAGTCGTACATCGCGACCCTGAGCGGCGTCTCGTTGATCACCACCTCGACCTCGGAGGAGGCATCGAAAGGCGCCGGGCCCACCACGCGGATGCGGCGATCCTGGTTCTGGGCCAGTGTCGCGAAGGCGTCGCGGATGAGGCCGAAGAACGTGCCTTGGCGCAGATCGAAGCTCGCCTCGACCGGCACCGGCGCCTCATGGGAAAGCATCAGCTTCATCCCGTCGGGACGGCGAATGGCGATCAGATGCGCATGCGCATGCGCGAGGAGTTCGGCCTCCAGGGCCTCGCTGACCATGTGGTCGGGCGTGGCTTCGAGGGCGAGGATCGCGAGCCGCCCGGCCGCCAGCCGCTCCTCCAGATAGACGAGACGGAACCGTCCGATCGAGGGCGCGAAAATCAAGACTTCGCTCAGCATCACGAAGAGGATCGTGAGCAGCAGCAGGCGCGCCGACAGGCTTCGGCGCAGGGAAGGAAGGCGTCGGATCGCCGGGTGGGTCATGCCGTTCCGGACCCTAGCATGAAAGCCAAGCGATCGGCGTTCGTCACGGCAAGCGCTGCAGCAGCCGGACCGCCCGCCTCATCCCGGGGCCGAACAGGCGCGGGGTGAAGAAGCCGCCCGCGGCCCTCTTGCCGATCTCGCTTAAGGTTGGATAGGGCGCGATCACCTTGGCCATGGCCTTCATATCGATCCCGTTCTGCATCGCCAGGACCCAGGGCAGGATCAGCTCGCCCGCGTTGCGCCCGACGATGGTCGCGCCGAGCACAGCCCCCTGCTTCGTGGCGATGACCTTGACGAACCCCTCCGTCGCCCGCTCGGCCTGCGCCCGGTCGCTCTCGGCGTAATCGCTGCGCAGGACGACGATCTCGGTCCCTTGCGCGCGCGCGGCGGCCTCGGTGAGCCCGACCTGCGCCAGCTCGGGATCGGCATAGGTGACCCAGGGCACCGCGCGCCGTTCGACCTTGGCGGGCAGCAGGAAGAGGGCGTTGCGGATGACGACGCCGGCATGGTGGCCGGCGACATGGGTGAACTGCATCCCGCCGGTCACGTCTCCCGCCGCGAATATCCGCGGATTTGTGGTGCGCAGCCGCTCGTCGACGCGGATGCCCGATTTGTCCATCGCCACGCCGGCGGCTTCGAGCCCAAGCCCTTCGACGGTCGGCTTGCGGCCGACCGCGACGAGAAGATGGCTGCCGACGATCCGTTCCTCGGTCCCGCCGCGCTCGACGGTGAGGGCGACGCCCTCGGCCGCGGACTTCGCGCCGACCGCCTTGCCGCCCTCGAGGAGCCGCACTCCGTCGGCGAGGAGGCTTCCGCGGATCAGCTCGGCGGCCTCCGCGTCATCCTTGGGCAGGATGCGGGCCATCTCGATGAGGGTCACTGTCGCGCCAAGCCGGCGATGCGCCTGCGCGAGCTCAACCCCGATCGGGCCGCCGCCGAGGACCAGCAGGTGTCGCGGCGCCTCGTTCAGCCCGAAGATCGTCTCGTTGGTAAGGTAGGGCGTCCGCTCCAGCCCGGGAATTGGGGGTATGAGCGGCTCGGAGCCTGTGGCGATCACGAAACGCCGCGCGCGCACCGAGGTCCCGCCGGCCACCAGCTCCTCGGGGCCCGTGAACCGCGCCTCCGCCCGGATCACCCGGACGCCAAGGCCTTCGAAGCGCTCGACCGAATCGTGCGGGGCGATGGCGGCGATGACCTCCGCCAGATGCGCTTTCAGCCGCGCCCAGTCGATGCGCGGGGGTTGGCCCTCGACGCCGAAGCCCGCGCCCTTGCGCCAGGCGACCGCGGCCTTGGCGGCGGCGAGCAGGGACTTCGAGGGCACGCAGCCGAAATTGAGGCAGTCCCCGCCCATCAGTCCGCGCTCGATGAGGACCGTCCGCGCGCCCATCTGCGCCGCTCCCGCGGCGATCGACAGCCCGGCCGAGCCCGCCCCGACGATGCAGAGATCGGCGCGGATCGGCTCAGCCATTGCGAGGCCCGCTTGGCGGCTGGGTGCGCCGCCCGAAGCGTCGGTAGAGCACGGGCGCCAACGCCAGCAGCGCCAGGCCCAGGATCGGCAGGAGGATGCCGGGCTTCAGGATGAGGCCGAGATCGGGCGCCTCGCCCGCGTCGAAGACCGACCCGAGGCCGCTGCCAAGCCCGGCATAGATGAAGGTCGCCGGGGCGATGCCGATCAGCGTGGCGAGGGCGTAGCTGCGAAGGCGCATGCCGAAGAAGGCGGGCACGAGATTGACGAGCCAGAACGGGAAAAGCGGGATCAGCCGCAGCACGAGAAGATAGTGGAAGCCGTCCTTGCGGAATCCCTCCTCCATGCGTGCGAGGAACGGCCCGGCCCGGCGGCGCAGAAAATCGCCGAGCGCGGTGCGCGCGGCGAGGAAGATGATGCAGGCGCCCAGCGTCGCCGCTCCCAGCACCAGGAGCCCGCCCCAGATCGCGCCGAAGAGGAACCCGCCGGCGAGGGTCAGCACCGCTCCCCCCGGCACCGAACAGGCCGTCGCCGCGGCATAGACGAGGAAGAAGAGAAGGGCGCTGCGGAAGGGATGGGCGGCGACCTCTTCCGTCAGCCGGGCCCGATGGCCCCGCAGGGCCTCGAAGGAGAGGAAGCGGTCGAGATCGAACAGGAAGACCGCCGCCAGCCCGAGGGCGAGCAGCAGGAGGGGAAGCCATCTCCGCCACGCGGCGGCAGTGGGCATGACCGCCCCCTCACGACCGTTCATTCCTCGAAAACTCCCGCCCGACCTCTCGCCCAGCGTTCTAGCCGGACGGCGCGGCCGCGGCCAGTCAACAATGGGTGATCCCGGCCGTGAAGGGGCTTGCAATCCCTCAGGCGCGCCTTAGGTTGACACGGCCTCCCCCGAGACCTTATACAGCCGCCCGATCCTTGAAATCCCAAGGAACTCCAGGACGGAGAGTGCAAGGTGAAGCGCACCTATCAGCCGAGCGTGCTGGTCCGCAAGCGGCGTCACGGATTCCGCGCCCGCATGGCCACCATCGGCGGCCGCAGGGTCCTGGCCGCGCGGCGCTCCAAGGGCCGCAAGCGGCTCTCCGCCTGAGTTCTCGGCCGGTGGCCGACGGGCCGCCGCGGCCATGGCGGGCCGGCGCTCCTGGGGGCGGCTCACGCAGAGGCAGGAATTCCTCAAGGTTGCGGCCTCGCGCCGCCGCTGGGTCGCTCAGGGTCTCATCCTGCAGGTTGCGGAAAGCCCTGGACCGGAGCCGAAAGCGGTCTTCCGCCTGGGCTTCACGGCGAGCCGCAAGGTCGGCGGAGCGGTCGAGCGCAACCGGGCGCGGCGGCGCCTCAAGGCGGCGGCCGCGGCGGTGATGACGGTTCACGCGGCCCGGGGCATGGATTATGTCCTGGTGGCCCGCGCCGAGACCGTGAGGCGGCCCTATGCCGGCCTGCTCGCGGATCTGGAACGGGCGCTGAGGGGTCTTCGTCTGTGGCGGCAGGAGCCGCCGGCGGAGGCCAAGGAATGAGGATGAAGGCACTTGCGATCGTCATCGATGCCCTGATCTGCGTCTATCAATGGACGCTCTCGCCGCTGCTGGGCCCGCGCTGCCGCTATCTGCCGAGCTGCTCGGACTATGCGCGCGAGGCGGTTCACCTGCACGGCGCGGCAAGGGGCTCCTGGCTGGCGGTCAAACGGATCTGCCGGTGCCATCCCCTGGGCTCCAGCGGATTGGATCCCGTGCCTCCGGCGCGGCCAATGCGGGCGACGGCTGAGCGAGGGGGGTAAGGCGTGGCGGGACCGGCCGGCGGACCAGCGGTGGACCAGAAGAACATGATCCTGGCGATCGTGCTGTCGATCGCCA
>DATIDB010000257.1:0-4105 GCA_035456545.1 Alphaproteobacteria bacterium
ACGTTGTTGACCTGGTTCGGATAATCCGAGCGCCCGGTGGCGATCACGGCGTCGGGCCGGACGGAGCGCGCATCCTCCGGCAGGATTTCCGGGGTCGGGTTGGCCAGGGCCAAGATCAGCGGCTTCTCCGCCATCTTCGCGACCATCTCCGGCTTCAGCACATTGGGCGCCGAGAGACCGAGGAAGACGTCGGCGCCTGAGATCACCTCCGCCAGCTTGCGGGCGTTCGTCGCCTGCGCGTAGCGCTCCTTGCGCGGATCCATCAGCTCAGGCCGGCCGCGCCAGACGACGCCGACGATGTCGGTCACCGTGATGTGCTCGCGCGGCATCCCCATGTCGACGAGGAGGTCGAGGCATGCCAGCGCCGCCGCCCCCGCGCCGGAGGTGACGAGCTTCACCTCCTCAAGCTTCTTGCCGACCACCTTCAGCCCGTTGACGATGGCCGCCGCCACGATGATCGCGGTGCCGTGCTGGTCGTCGTGGAAGACCGGGATCTTCATGCGCTCGCGCAGGCGCCGCTCGACCTCGAAGCATTCCGGGGCCTTGATGTCCTCCAGATTGATGCCGCCGAAGGTCGGCTCCAGGCTGGCGATGATGTCGACGAGCTTGTCGGGGTCGGTCTCGTTGATCTCGATATCGAAGACGTCGATGCCGGCGAATTTCTTGAAGAGGACCGCCTTGCCTTCCATGACCGGCTTGGCGGCGAGCGGGCCGATCGCGCCGAGGCCCAGCACGGCGGTGCCGTTGGTGATCACGGCCACCAGAGTGCCGCGCCCGGTGAGGTGGAAGGCCTCCGCCGGGTCCTCGACGATGGCCTCGCAGGCCGCGGCCACGCCCGGCGAATAGGCCAGCGCCAGGTCGCGCTGATTGGCCAGCGGCTTGGTGGCCACGATCGCCAGCTTCCCCGGAGTGGGAAAACGGTGGTATTCCAACGCGTTGGTGCGAAGATCCTCAGCCAACGGGGAGCCCGCTCCATACCGGGTGTCGAGGCCGACCGCCCGCCCCGAATCCGCGGCACTCTACCGAGAGAATCTTGCGGCCAGCAAGGCCCGGCGGGAAGTTAGGACGGCTTTTTCAGATGATGGTGCGGTCGAGAAGACTCGAACGTCCACGGGCTTTCGCCCACAGCGACCTCAACGCTGCGCGTCTACCAGTTCCGCCACGACCGCCCGGGGCTGGAGCCGCCCGAAACCCTTGCTTCGAGGGGCCGCAGGGGAATAGCAAAATGAGGGGCCGAGGGCAAGGGCGAGGCGCTCATTCATGACCATCGCAGCGGGCATTCCGGACGCGGCCTCCGGCCTTTTTGAGTGGCGCCGGGAGCGGCGGCTTGTGCCCTATCCCGAGGCGCTCCAGACCATGGACGAGCGGGTCGCCGCGATCGCGGAGAAGCGCGCGCCGGAGCTGGTCTGGCTGCTCGAGCACCCGCCCCTCTATACGGCCGGAACCAGCGCGAGGCCGCGGGACCTGATCCAGCCCCACCGCTTCCCCGTCTATGAGGCCGGACGCGGCGGGCAATACACCTATCATGGGCCGGGGCAGCGGGTGGGCTATGTCATGCTCGATCTGCAGCGCCGGGGTCGGGCCGACCTGCGCCGCTACGTGCGCGACCTGGAAGAATGGCTCATCCGCACCCTCGCCGCCTTCGGGGTGCGCGGCGAGCGCCGGCCCGACCGCGTCGGCATCTGGGTGGCCCGCCCGGACGGCGCGGAGGAGAAGATCGCCGCGATCGGCGTGCGGGTGCGGCGGTGGGTCACCTATCACGGCGTCTCGATCAACCGCGACCCGGATCTCTCCCATTTCGAGGGGATCGTGCCCTGCGGCATCGCCGACCGCGGCGTGACCTCGCTGGCGAAGCTGGGCGTGCAGGTCTCGGCCGACGAGCTCGACCGCGTACTGGTCGAGGAATTTGAGGCGGTGTTCGGGCGCTGAAAGCTCACGCGAGTGCCGCTCCCAGTCCGGGCTCGCGCTCCACTCCCTCGCCCCGCGAAGCGGGGGAGAGGGTGCCGAGCGTCCTTCGACACGCCCGCCTCCTCATCCTGAGGTGCGAGGCGGTAGCCGAGCCTCGAAGGGGAGGAGGCGGGCTTGCTCAGGATGAGGGCGAGGCGGGTGAGGGCGATTGCGAACTGCTCGTCGGATCGGCAGCGCGATCCCCCTCACCCGGCTCGGCGCACTGCGCCACGCCGACCTCTCCCCGCTCGCGGGGCGAGGCAATCAAGTCACAAGGTCGGCTTCTGGTGAAAGCCGGGTTCGACCGTCCCCGCCTCCGCCATCACAGCCACATCCTCCACCACCGCCGCCGGCGGGCCGCTCCTGCAACGCGCGACGAACGCGTCCACATGCGCGGCGGGTCCGGATGCGACCGCCTCGACGCTTCCGTCGCGGCGGTTCCTGACCCAACCGTCGAGCCCCAACTCCTGCGCCTGGTCGACGGTCCAGCCCCGGAACCACACGCCCTGCACGCGCCCGACGATACGCAGGCGCACGCATTTGCGCTGGCCCGCCGTCATTCGAATTCGAGGATCGCCTGGTCGACGGCGAGGCTCGCCCCGGTCGCCGCATGGACTCGCGCGATGCGGCCGTCGCGCTCGGCGCGGAGCACATTCTCCATCTTCATCGCCTCGACCGTGGCCAGTTCCTGGCCGGCCTTGACCTCCTCCCCTTCCGCAACCGCGAGCGAGATCAGCAAGCCGGGCATCGGCGAGAGCAGGAACCGGCTGAGATCAGGCGGCTCCTTGACGGGGATCAGCTCCAGCGCGGCAGCAAGATGGCTGGGCACGATCAGCGCCTCGAGCATGGCGCCGCCCCGGGCGAGCCGGAGCGCGGCCCCCTCGCGCTCGATTTGCGCGGCGGCGTTCTCTCCGCCGATCTCCGCCTCGATGACGAGATCGCCCGGACGCCAAGCGCTCGCGACCGTCAGCTCCCAGTCGGCTCCGCGCACGCGATAGGCGTCGCCGCGAGGCTCGATGCGCAGGGCGTGGCGCTCGGTCCCGACCGCGGCGATCCACGCCTCGGGCACGACCGCGCCATGTCCGGGAAGCTGGCCGGAGATCGCGCTTTCGCGCTCTGCGATGCGGCGGCGCGCGAGGGCAGCCAACGCCAGCAGAGTCCGTAGCGGGAGGCCCTCCGGAACGGGCGGTTTGAACGCGGCGCCGAACTCCTCGGCGATGAAGCCGGTCGAGAGCCGCCCTTCGACAAACCGCGGATGGCGCGCGAGCGCGGACAGGAAGGGCAGGTTCGTCGCAAGCCCGCGGATCGCGTATCCGTCGATCGCATGCGCCAGCCGCTGGATCGCCGCGGCGCGGTCCGGCCCGAAGGCGATCAGCTTGGCGATCATCGGATCGTAATGGATGCTGATCTCCCCGCCTTCGAGCACGCCGCTGTCGATGCGGATGCCCGAGCCGTTGCCGCCGCCGGGCTCGCGGTAGCGCACCAGCCGACCGGTCGCCGGCAGGAAGCCGCGCGCCGGGTCCTCGGCATAGACGCGCGCCTCGATGGCCGAGCCGGTGAGCTGGATCTGCTCCTGTTTGAGCTTCAGCTTCTCGCCGGCGGCGATGCGGATCATCAGCTCGACGAGGTCGAGGCCGGTCGCAAGCTCGGTCACCGGATGCTCGACCTGCAGGCGCGAGTTCATCTCCAGGAAGTAGAAATTGCGCTTGGCATCGACGATGAACTCGACCGTCCCGGCGGAGCGGTAGCCGACGGCGCGCGCGAGCGCCACGGCCTGAGCCCCCATGGCCGCGCGGGTCTTGGGGTCGATGAAGGGGCTCGGCGCCTCCTCGATCACCTTCTGGTGCCGGCGCTGGATCGAGCATTCGCGCTCGCCCAGATGCAGCACGGTCCCATGCGCGTCGGCCAGCACCTGGATCTCGATGTGGCGCGGCTCCTCGATGAACTTCTCGATGAGCAGCCGATCGTCGCCGAAGCTGGAGCGCGCCTCGTTGGCGGCGGAGCGGAGCGCGTCCTTCAGCTCCGCTTCGTTCCAGGCGATGCGCATGCCCTTCCCGCCGCCCCCGGCCGAGGCCTTGACCATGACCGGAAAGCCGATCTCGCCGGCGATCTTGCGGGCGTGGCGCTCGTCCTCGATCTCGCCGACGAAGCCGGGGAC
>DATIDB010000258.1:0-2011 GCA_035456545.1 Alphaproteobacteria bacterium
GGGGTCCTCCGGCTGGGGGCGCAGCAGATAGGAGGCCGACGGGGCGTCGTTCATGTCAGGAATATGAGAGCCACGTCGAGCCCGCGCAAGCCGACCCTCCCGGAGGCCGCTTGCCGCGCGGGCTAAGGGCCAGCGAGAATACGCCGGCAATGACGCTCAGCCCCGCCCCGCTGCCCGACGCCCCGGTCGAACCCGGCATCCTTCCTCTGCGCCTGGAGGGCGTCTCCTATTCGGCGAGCGGCAAGGAACTGATCGAGAAGATTTCCCTGGAGGTCGCCGCCGGCCCGCGCACTATAATCCTCGGGCCCAATGGCGCCGGCAAGAGCCTGCTGCTCCGGCTCTGCCATGGGCTGATCCGGCCGAGCTCCGGGCGCGTGCGCTGGCTCGGCCCCGATGGCGAGGGTCCAAGGCTCCATCAGGCGATGGTCTTCCAGCGGCCGGTGATGCTGCGCCGCTCCGCGCGCGCGAATATCGACTATGCGCTCTCGGTGCGCGGCATTCCGGCCGGCGAGCGCCGCCGCCGCATCGCGGAGGCCCTGGCGGCGACCGGGCTCTCCGATCTGGCGGAACGTCCGGCGCGGGTCCTCTCGATCGGCGAGCAGCAGCGCCTCGCGCTCGCCCGAGCCTGGGCGCTGCACCCGCAGGTGCTGTTCCTCGACGAGCCGACCGCCAGCCTCGATCCCGCCGCGACGCGCGCGGTGGAGGAGATCGTGCTGCGCATTCACGATGCCGGGACGAAGATCGTCATGACCACGCACGATCTGGGTCAGGCGCGCCGCATCGCCGACGAGGTGCTGTTCCTGCATCGCGGCCGGCTGGTGGAGCGCGCCTCGGCCGACGCGTTCTTCCATGCGCCGCGCACGCCCGACGCGGCGGCGTTCATAAAGGGAGAGCTCCTGTGGTGAGGCGTCTGCTGCTGGCGCTCGCCCTTCTGCTCGGACCCACGCAAGTTCAGGCCGAGACGGCGCTGATCGCCGTCGCCGCGAATTTCGCCAAGCCCTCCGAGCGGCTGATCCAGGCCTTTGCGGCGGGAACCGACCACGACATCCAGGTCAGCACCGGCTCGACCGGCGCCCTCGCCGCCCAGATCCGCAACGGCGCGCCCTTCATGGCTTTTCTCGCCGCCGACGAGGAGCGGCCGAAGCAGCTCGAAGCGGAGGGCTCGGCCGTGGCGGGCACGCGCTTCACCTATGCGGTGGGCCGGTTGGTGCTGTGGGGTCCCGATCCGCGCTGGATCGCCCTGGATCCCGCGACCTCGCTGGCCAATCCGGAGCTGAAGCATCTCGCGATCGCCAATCCCAAGGTCGCGCCCTACGGCCGAGCGGCCGAGGAGACGCTGACGGCGCTCGGGCTCTGGGACGCGATACAGCCGAAGCTGGTGCGCGGCGAGGACGTCGCGCAGACCTACCAGTTCGTGGCGAGCGGGAACGCCGAGCTTGGCTTCGTGGGGCTGTCGCAGGTCATCGACCGAAGCGGCAGCCGCTGGGAGGTGCCGCAGGACCTCTATGCGCCCATCCGACAGCAAGCGGTGCTGCTCGCGCCAGGCAAGGGCAACGAAGCGGCGAAGGCCTTTCTCGACTTCCTGCGCTCGGCGCCCGCGCGCGAGATCGTCCGCTCAATGGGCTATGGGGTGGAGTGACGATTTCTCCCTTCCCCTCGAGGGGACCGTTGCGAAAACCTCCTTTGCTTCGAGCGGCGCCCTCATCCTGAGCGCCTTGCGCCTGCCCTTCGAGGCCCACCCATCATCCTGAGCAAACCCGACCTCTCCTTCGAGACGGGCCTTCGGCCCTCCTCAGGATGAGGTCGGGTGCGCCGATCCTGAGCAAACCCGACCTGTCCTTCGAGATGGGCCTTCGGCCCTCCTCAGGGTGAGGAAACCTTGGAAAACCTCCTTATCCTGAGGTGCGAGCGCTAGCCGAGCCTCGAAGGAGAGGAGGTTTTCGCAAAGGTCCCCTTATAGCAGCAAAGACTTCCCGCTTCTAAATCGCGGCGGCGGTCGCCACAATGCTGC
>DATIDB010000259.1:0-5168 GCA_035456545.1 Alphaproteobacteria bacterium
CTTGTAGACGCGTTCGGAGGTCTCGGCGAAAGGCTGCTCGGCTCCGCCGCTCTCGAGCGTCGGCGTCTTGCGTCCGCCCTCGACCTGAGCGAGGAGAGCGCTGTTCACCGGAATGGCGATCGGCTGCTCCGGCGCTGCGGACGGATCGAGCGTGATGGGAGCCACTCCGGTATAGGCCGGCGGCGTCACCCACAGCACGAGGCTCGTTGGCTTGGCCGGGCTGAACAGGGTCAGATCCGGCAGCGCGGCGCGCAAGAGACGCTGGCCCACATCGCCCTGCGCCGCCAGGAAGGCGAGCAGCAGCGCCATCACCAGCGGGGCGCGCAAGGCGAAGGGGTCGGCGGCAAGCAGTCCCGTGCGCGGCCGTCCGACCTTGAGCCGCCTGATCCGCTCGGCGGTGCGGCGCTGGTGCGTGCGCCAGAGGGCGACCGCTCCCGGATCGACGACGCCGTTGGGCAGCCGGTCCTGCAGGGTCTCGAGCGGCCGGTGGTCGAGGCCGCTGGCCCGTTCCAGCCGCCGGCGCGCCGCTTCATGGGAAGGCCAGCGCAGGTGTCGGACGGCGCGGACGAGGAACAGGACGAAGGCCGCGAGGAGCGCCGCCAGGATCGCGGCATGGAGGAGGCCGGGAAGCTCCGGCAGGCCATCGGACAGGGCCAACGCGAAGAAAAGTCCGAGGACCGCGAGCGGCGGCCAGGCCAGCGGCCAGAGCCGCTCCCAGAACAGGGCGGCGCGCGCGAGGAGGAGCCGCACCCGCGGCGGCGGGACGGAAACCGTTCCGCTCACCCGCGCGCGCAAGCTCATCCGCTGCTCCGCAAGGCTTCCGGCGGGACCAACCAATCGGGCAGGCGGTCGCGGCCGATCAGCTCCGCGATCGTGGCGCGCGGCCGGATGACCGCGAAACGCCCCCCTTTAACCATCATCTCCGCCGCGGGCGGCCGGGCGTTGTAGAAGGACGACATCACAGAACCATATGCCCCGGCCGTGCCGATCGCCAAGAGCGCCCCTGGAGAAACAGGCGGCAAGGGCCGCTGTTCGGCGAAAACGTCGCCCGATTCGCAGATCGGCCCGACCACGTCGACCCGCTCGGGATGGTCGTCCTCGCCCGGCTCCTCGACCGTAAGGATGGCGTGGTGGGCGTCGTAGAGGGTCGGACGGATCAGGTCGTTCATCCCGGCATCGACGATCACGAACCGGCGGCTCGCGCCGGTCTTCACATAAAGAACCCGCGTCAGCAGCATGCCGGCCTCGCCGACCAGGTGCCGCCCGGGCTCGAACAAGAGCGGCAGGCCCGCCAGCGGCCGCGTCACCTCCTTGACCATGGCCGCATAGGCCTCCGGCGTCGGCGGCGCCTCCTCGGCATAGGCAAGGCCGAGCCCGCCGCCGAGATCGAGCCTGCGCATCGGCAGCCCGGCCTCTCGAAGGGCGAGCGTCAGTTCCACCATTTTGCCGAAGGCGGAGCGGAAGGGCTCGATCTCGGTGAGCTGCGAGCCGATATGGACCGCGAGCCCGTCCAACGCGATCCCCGGCATGTCCGCCGCGCGCCGCGCCGCGGCCATCGCCTCGTCGATGGCGATGCCGAACTTGTTCTCCGATTTGCCGGTGGTGATCTTCGCGTGGGTGCGGGCGTCGACATCGGGGTTGACGCGCAACGCGACCGGCGCCTTCCGGCCCATGGCGCGCGCGAGGGCATCCAGCGCCTCCAGCTCGGGGAGGGATTCGACATTGAACTGCAGGATGCCGGCGGCGAGGCCGGCCTCCATCTCGCCGCGGCTCTTGCCGACGCCGGCGAAGACGATCTTCTGCGCCGGCACGCCCGCGGCTCTGGCGATGGCGAGCTCGCCTTCCGAGACGACATCGGCCCCCGCGCCGAGACTCGAGAGCGTGCGCACCACCGCCAGCGCGTCATTCGCCTTCAACGCGTAGCAGATGGTGGCGTCTAGGCCGGAGAGCGCGCGCCGGAACCGCTCGAAACGCTCGGTCAGGACCGCTGTGGAATAGACATAGGAAGGCGTGCCGACCGCCTCCGCGATCCTCGGGAGCGGCACGTCCTCGGCGTGGAGGATGCCGCCGCGATAGGAGAAGCCGCTCATTGATAGGTCGGGTTCGGATATTGGCGCGGATATGTCGACCCTTCCGGCGGCTCCGGCGGGCCCTTGCGGCCGCATGCGTCGAGCGCCGGCAAGGCGAGCGCCAGAAGAACCAGCAGCGCCAGGATCCGTCGCCGGCCCTTGATGAACGAGCTCATGTCCCACCTTCATCCAAATAGCGCCGGCGCGCGGCGCGGACAGCCTCGCGCACGCGGCTTGGCGCGGTCCCGCCGAAGCTCCGGCGCGCCGACACGGCCGCGTCGATATCGAGCGCCTCGAAGACCTCTTTCGTGATCGCCGGCTCCACGGCCCGCATGTCGGAAAGCGCGAGCTCCTCGAGGCCGACGCCCTTCTCCTCGGCCTTTCGCACTAACGCGCCGGTCACGTGATGGGCGCGCCGGAAGGGAAGGCCCAGCTTGCGCACCAGCCAGTCGGCCAGATCCGTCGCGGTGAGGAAGCCTTGGGCGCAGGCGCGCCGCATCGCCGCCGCATCGGGCTTGAGATCGCGCACCATGCCGGCCGTCGCGGCGATGCACAGCTCCAGCGTATCGACCGTGGCGAAGACCGGCTCCTTGTCCTCCTGCATGTCCTTGCCATAGGCGAGCGGCAGTCCCTTCAGCGCGACGAGCAGCCCGGTCAGCGCGCCGATGACGCGGCCGGACTTGGCGCGCACCAGCTCGGCGGCGTCGGGATTGCGCTTTTGCGGCATGATCGAGCTGCCGGTGGTGAAGGCGTCCGAAAGCTCGACGAAGCCGTAGGCCGGCGAGGCCCAGATCACCACTTCCTCGGCGAAGCGCGAGAGATGCACGCTAAGGATCGCGGCATGCGCGAGGAATTCCAGCGCGAAATCGCGATCGGAGACCGCATCGAGGCTGTTGGCCATCGGCCGCGCGAAGCCAAGCGCCTTCGCCGTCGCTTCGCGGTCGATCGGGAATGAGGTTCCGGCCAAAGCCGCCGCGCCGAGCGGGCATTCGTCGAGCCGCTCGCGCGCATCGGCGAAGCGGCCGCGATCGCGCCCGATCATCTCGACATAGGCCATGAGGTGATGGCCGAAGGTCACCGGCTGCGCCGGCTGCAGATGCGTGAAGCCGGGCATCACGGTGGCGGCGTGCCGCTCCGCTTGATCCAGGAGCGCCGATTGCAGGTCGGCAAGGCCCGCGTCCATCCGATCGATCGCGCGCTTCAGCCAGAGGCGGAAATCGGTCGCGACCTGGTCGTTGCGCGAGCGCGCGGTGTGCAGCCGTCCGGCGGCCTCGCCGATCAGCTCCGCAAGGCGCGCCTCGATGTTCATGTGGATGTCTTCGAGCTCGGCGCGGAAGGGGAAGGCGCCGGCCTCGATCTCGGCGGCGATGCGCTCGAGGCCGCCTGCGATCGCCGCCGCGTCCTCGCCGGAGAGGATCTTCTGGCGCGCCAGCATGGCCGCATGCGCCTTGGAGCCCTCGATGTCCTCGCGCCAGAGCCGCCGGTCGAAACCGATGGAGGCGTTGATCTCCGCCATGATTGCGGCCGGGCCGCCGCCGAAACGCCCGCCCCAGAGCGCGTTGGCCTCGTCCGCGGCCGGTTTGACTGGCATGCGGCCGGCCGGTTTGCTACGGCTCTCCTTCGGCATGGGCTTCGATGGTTTTGGGTTGCTCCGGTGACTCGCGTTCAAAGGCGGGTTCTGATCGGCGCCGTGGCCGCGCTCCTTCTGGCGGCGGCAATGGCCGCGGCCCTGATGCGAATCCCCACCCAGCCGCGCGCAGATGCGCCGCCGGCGCTGGCCGGGTCCTTCTCGGACTTTACCGTGAACGACGCCACCCCGCCAGCGCCGGAGGTGGAGTTCGCCCTCGACGGCAAGCGGATGACCCTGGCCGATTTCAGGGGCCGGGTCCTGCTGGTGAATTTCTGGGCGACCTGGTGTGGGCCTTGCGTGGCCGAGATGCCCTCCCTGGACCGCCTGCAAGGCATGCTGGGCGGGCGGGATTTCGCGGTCCTCACCATTTCGGAGGACCGCAACCCGGCGGTGATCGAACCCTTTTTCACCGTGCATGGGCTCAAGCGACTCGGCCGCTACCATGATCCTGAAGGCGCCCTCTCGCGGGCCTTCAAGGTGCGCGGACTGCCGACCTCGGTCCTGATCGACCGGGACGGCGGCGTCATCGGCCGCATCGAAGGCCCGGCCGAGTGGGATTCCCCGGAAGCGCTGGCGCTGATTCGGTTCTTCATCGGCGAGGGATCGGCGCGTCCGCAGATCTGATGCCCCCTCCGCCGGCGCGGCGGTCATGTTGCACCGCAGCGATTGACTTGGGACGGGCCGCGGTCTATCTGACCTTTACAGGGTTCCAAAGCCTCAGGTGACGGATCTCTCAAGAATGTCCTCCGAGCCGGCCACTGCCCCCGGCAGCCTTCGCCCCCGCCCGCTGTCGCCCCATCTGCAGATCTATCGCTGGCAGCTCACCTCGGTGCTGTCGATTCTGCACCGCGCCAGCGGTATCGCGCTGACCGGCGGGGCAGTCCTTTTGGTCTGGTGGCTGGCGGCGGCGGCTTCGGGGCCGGAGGCCTACGGGGCTTTCGCCTCGACGGTCGGCTCGATCCTCGGCCGCCTGTTCCTTCTCGGCTGGACCATCGCCTTCTTCTACCACCTCGCCAATGGCGTCCGGCACCTTTGGTGGGACACGGGTCGCGGCCTCGATCTGCCCAGCGTCTATCGCTCGGGCTGGGGCGTGGTGGCCTTCACCGGCGCGGCGACCCTTCTCGCCTGGATCGTCGCCTATTGGGTTCGAGGGGGCTGAGGCGATGAGCGACACCCGCAGCCCGCTCGCCCGCGTCCGCGGCCTCGGTTCCGCCAAGGAAGGCGTGCAGCACTGGTGGGCGCAGCGCCTGACCGCGATCGCCCTCGTGCCTCTTTCGATCTGGTTCGTCGCCGGCGTCGTGGCGATGACCGGCGCGCCCTGGGCGGAAGCCGCGGCCTGGATCGCCAAGCCGCTGAACGCCACCCTGCTCATTCTTCTGCTCGCGCTGGGCTTCCATCATGGCCAGCTCGGACTTCAGGTGGTGATCGAGGATTACATCCATGCCGAGGGGCCGAAGCTCGCGCTTCTG
>DATIDB010000260.1:0-2241 GCA_035456545.1 Alphaproteobacteria bacterium
CGTGGCGCATCGCCGCGATGTCGGTGGCGGGCGTGAAGGTCGCCGCGTCCTCCAGCTCCGGCGCCGGCCGAAGCGCCAGCTCCTCGGCGGTCTCGGCGAGGTCCGCGATCATCCGCTGGGAGTCGATATGGCCGATCAGGCCGAGCCGGATCGCCGCAGCCGCAAAGCCCGCGACCAGGCCATAGGCCGAGAGCGCCGCCGCATCGGACTCCGAAAACCCGATCGCGCGCCAGACCAGCCCCTGCGCGATGGGAAGCTGGCCTTCGGCGGCGCCTTGCCCGATCCGTCTTCGATAGGCCGCCGCGCCCGTCGTTCCGAGCTTGGCATGGACCGCGAGCAGCGCCTGCCCCGCCCGCGCCGAGCCTTCCCGCAGCTCCTTGGCCGGAATTGAGACTGCGCAGAGATCGTCGATGCGCGCGACGAGCTCGAGACCGCCGGCCGCGGCGTGGCTGGCCGACAGGAAGGCGCGGTCGAAGCTCGCCCAACGCAGCCGGAGCTGGCTTTCGACGAACCGCCGCAACGTCGCGGCGTCGGTCACCCGCCGCTCCTCGAAGAGCTGCTCGAGCCCCCATGAGAAGGAGGTCAGGCCGCTCGGAAAGAGGCTGTCGCCATGTTGGAGGAGCGTGAAGAGCCGCGACCCCGCGATCATGGCTGCACCCGGACGATGCGCCCGCCGGCCAGCAGCGGCTCGAGCCGATCCAGATACGCCTCGGCCGGACCATGCAGGAGGATGTGCAGCTCCGGGCCGTGGAAGCGGACCGCCCAATGCATGTTGCCGGCGAAATATCCCAGCTCCAGCGCGGCGGTCGCATCGGCTGGAGCGAGCTTCAGGACCTCCTCCTCCCGCATGGCGATCAGGATCGCGCGATCGTCCTCCAGGAGCAGGATGGATCCATTGGCGAGGCGTTGATCGCGCGGCAGCGAAATCGCGCATTCGGTCCCCGCGTCCGTCCGCACGCGCAATCGGTGCCGCGCCGCATCCTCCGAACCGATGAGGATGCGCTCGACGCGACCGTCATGCTGCAGATGGTGCAGCCGATCGAAGAAGGCGGGATCGCTCGCTTGTCCGAGGATTCGATTCAGCCTTAGCATTGCGCCCTCATTGCGATCGGGGCCCGGCGGTGCAGGAGGCGGACGGGAAGCGCGGCGGTGCATCGGCGATCGCCGCGGCGGTCCTGCTGATGACCGTGCTGGGCTCGCTCTATTCCTGGAGCGTCTTCATCCTGCCGCTCGAGCGGGCGCTGGAGGCCACCCGCGCCGAAGTGAGCCTTGTCTTCTCGATCGCCACCCTGACCTTCACCGCGGGCATGCTGGTCACGCCCCTGCTCTATCCGCGGCTGTCGCCGGCCCGGCTGGCGCTCGCGATCGCGGCGCTGACCGGCCTGGGGCACCTCCTCGCGGCGAGCATGGTCCTGGAGCTGGTGCTGCTCGGCTATGGGGGGCTGTTCGGCCTCGCCAACGGGATCGGCTACAGCGTCGCCGTGCAAAGCGTGCAGCTGGTCGGCGGCTATCGCCGCGGGCGCTGGACCGGCGTCATCGTCGCCTGCTACGCGCTCGGCGCCGCCGCCTGCGCTCCGGCCTTCGAGGGTCTCCTGGCGGGATTGGGATTGGCCGCCACCTTCGTCGTGTCCGGTTTCGCCCTCGCCGCGACGATCGCAGTCGCCGCCGCGCTGCTCGCGCGTTCGGGCCTGGGCCGGCTGGGCTCCGGCCGAAGCGCCAGCGTCGGGCCGCCGCAACCCCGGTCGTTCACGCTCCTGTGGCTTGCCATGGCGTTCGGAAGCCTCGCGGGGGTATTCGCCCTCGGCCACGCCGCCGGGCTGCTCGCCTCCTCCGATCCCGGCGCGGCATGGGCGAGCGCCGCGGTCGGCATGGTGACCCTTGGTAACGGGTTGGGACGGGTTCTGGGAGGGTGGTCCGGCGAGGGCAGCGCGCCGCAGCGCCGGGTAGCGCTGCTGCAGGGGGTTGCGGCCCTGGCTCTCGCGGCGATGGCGGCGCTCGGCGTGCCGACCATCCTGCTCCTCGGCCTGCTGCTCTCCGGCGTCGGCTATGGCTGGATGGCGGGAGCGTTCCCGATGATCGTGGCCCGCTATTGGGGCATCGAGCGGGTCGGGCTCGTCTATGGACGGTTGTTCACGGCCTGGGGCTGCGCCGCGGTGCTTGCGCCCTGGATCGGCGGCTGGCTGTTCGATCTCTCCGGCGGCTACGGGCCCGCGCTGATCGCGGCCGCGCTCTCGGCGCTCG
>DATIDB010000261.1:0-6298 GCA_035456545.1 Alphaproteobacteria bacterium
GGAGCCCAGCAGGACGTCCCCGATCCGGACCACCGTGCCCTCGGGCCGGGAGTCGCGCGCGGTCAGGCGCCAGGGGCCCACCCCGACCACCACCTGGGCGACCCCGGGGAGGCTCTCGAAGCGCGCCGGGTCGGCCGCCGCCGCGCCGGACAGGGCGACCGCGGGCCTGCCGCCCGCGTCCACCACCTGCGCGCGCAGACCTGCCGCCTCCGCCTCGCGGACGACCCGATCCAGGTCTTCGCCCGGGGCGGCGCTCCTCATCAGGATGATCATGGAGCCTTGGGATCTCCTGTCCGGCCCTCCAAGAGTCGGGGGGGCCAAGGACGCATCCCTGCAAATTGGCGGCCGATGGTAGCGAAAGCGCGGGAGCGAAGCAATAGCCTTGTCAATGGCTTGCGTCGAGAACGGGCGCTGTGTTACGGTCCCCGGTCGCGCTCACGGGGCGAGATTCAGGCGCGTAGCTCAGGGGTAGAGCGCTACCTTGACACGGTAGAGGTCGGCGGTTCGAAACCGCCCGCGCCTACCAGGTGCATCCGCATGTCGGTCTCGGCCGCCAGCATTCGCGTCAGTCTCCCCGACGGGAGCGTGCGGGAGATCCCCGCCGGCTCGACCGCCGCCGACCTGGCCGCGTCCATCGGGCCGCGCCTGGCCAAGGACGCCCTCGCCATCATGCTGGATGGCGAGATGAAGGACCTCGCTCACCTCGTGGATCGCGACGCGAAGGTCGAGATCGTGACCCGCGAGGACCCGCGCGCGCTGGAGCTCTTGCGCCACGACGCCGCGCATGTGATGGCCGAGGCGGTGCAGGAGCTCTATCCCGGGACGCAAGTGACCTTCGGCCCGGCGACGGAGACGGGGTTCTACTACGATTTCGCGAGGCCAGAGCCCTTCACGCCCGAGGACCTCGCGAAGATCGAGGCGCGCATGCACGAGATCGTCGTGCGCGACGAGCCGATCCGGCGCCAGGTCCTGCCGCGCGAGGAGGCGATCCGCTTCTTCCAGGGCAAGGGCGAGAAATACAAGGCCGAGCACATCGAGACGCTTCCGCCCGAGGAGGAGATCAGCCTCTATTCCCAGGGCGGCTTCGTCGATCTCTGCACGGGTCCGCATTTGCCCTCGACGGGAAAGCTCGGCCACGGCTTCAAGCTGATGAAGCTGGCCGGCGCCTACTGGCGCGGCGATGCGAAGAACGACCAGCTCCAGCGCATCTACGGCACGGCCTGGCCCGACGAGAAGCGGTTGGAGGCCTATCTCCACCAGCTCGAGGAGGCGGAGAAGCGCGACCATCGCCGTTTGGGCCGCGAGATGGACCTCTTTCATCAGCAGGAGGAGGCGGCGGGCTCCGTCTTCTGGCATCCCAAGGGCTGGGCCCTCTGGCGGACGCTCGAAGCCTGGCTCAGAGGGCGTCTCCAGGCCTCCGGCTATGTCGAGGTGAAGACGCCCCAGCTCATCGACCGCAGCCTCTGGGAGGCCTCCGGGCATTGGGAGAAGTTCCGCGAGGCGATGTTCACGGCCGAATCCGAGGATCGGGTTCTCGCGCTGAAGCCGATGAACTGCCCTGGCCACGTCCAGGTCTTTCGCCAGGGCATCAAGAGCTACCGCGACTTGCCCTTGCGCATGGCCGAGTTCGGCTCATGCCACCGCAACGAGCCCTCGGGCGCGCTGCATGGGCTCATGCGCGTGCGCGCCTTCACCCAGGACGACGCGCACATATTCTGCACCGAAGACCAGATCACCGGCGAGACGAAGGCCTTCTGCGACCTTCTGCTCGGGGTCTATCGCGATCTCGGCTTCGAGCATGTGGTGGTCCGCTTCGCCGACCGCCCGCCGCGCCGCGCCGGCTCCGACCAGATCTGGGACAAGGCTGAGGCCGCGCTAAAGGAGGCGACGGCCGCGGCCGGGGTGGAGACCGTGCTCAACCCGGGCGAGGGCGCCTTCTATGGGCCGAAGCTCGAATTCGTGCTGCGCGACGCCATCGGCCGCGACTGGCAATGCGGCACGCTCCAGGTGGATTTCGTGCTGCCCGAGCGGCTCGACGCCTCCTATGTCGGCGAGGACGGGCAGAAGCACCGGCCGGTGATGCTGCACCGGGCGATCTTCGGCTCGTTCGAGCGGTTCCTGGGCGTCCTTATCGAGCATTATACCGGCCGCTTTCCGCTCTGGCTGGCGCCGGTGCAGGCGGTGGTCGCGACCATCACCCAGGACGCCGACGCCTATGCCGGGCGGGTGCTGGCCGCATTGGAGGCGGCGGGACTTCGTGCCGAGGCCGATCTCCGGAACGAGAAAATTAACTATAAGGTGCGCGAGCACTCGCTGGCCAAGGTCCCGGTTCTCCTCGTCGTCGGCAAGCGCGAGGCCGAATCGGCCAAGGTGGCCCTGCGCCGGCTCGGGGGCGAAGCCCAAGAAGTGCTTGCGCTGGAAGACGCCATCCATAGACTGAAGGTCGAAGCTCGGGCTCCGGCTTGAGGCCGAGACTTTCGTCTGCCTTAGCGGGTCATGCTGCGGCGGCGCTCCCGGATGAGGAGCGCCAAAGCCATGGCCTTGCGGGCTTTTGCAAAGGAGAAAGCGAATAGCCAGACCGCCTTTCGATGCGACGCCCAAGACCGAGGGCCCTCGCGTCAACGAGCAGATCACGGTGCCGCAGGTGCGCCTGATCGACGAGAACGGCCAGATGATCGGGGTCGTATCGCGCCGCGAGGCGCTGAACCGGGCGATGGAGGCGGGGCTGGACCTTGTCGAGGTGTCGCCCACCGCCGAGCCCCCGGTCTGCAAGGTCCTCGATTACGGCAAGTTCAAATACGAGAGCCAGAAGAAGAAGAACGAGGCTCGCAAGAAGCAGAAGGTCATCGAAGTCAAAGAGATCAAGATGCGGCCCGGCATCGACGATCACGACTACGACGTGAAGATGCGGGCGATGCACCGGTTCCTGGAGGAGGGCGACAAGGTCAAGGTGACCATGCGCTTCCGCGGCCGCGAGATGGTGCATCAGGAGCTGGGCCTCAGGGTCCTGGAGCGCGTGCGCGGCCAGCTCGACGAGGTGGCCAAGGTCGAGCAGATGCCGCGCCTGGAAGGCCGGCAGATGACCATGGTGATCGCGCCGAAATAGCCGCGGGTTCGGCGTCGGCTCGGCCCCCGCGCCCGGCCCCTGGCCGCGGCCGGCGGTTTTGCGCCAGAATGGCACCAGGTTAGGGCGAGCCTTGGGGAGGGTTGCAAACCCATGAGCGATCGCGAAGGGCAGGTGATCTCGCTGCCCGTGGAGGGCCGGCCGGCCGAGCTCAAGGTCATCCATGTCCATGAGCGCCCGGAGGCGCCCGCGCCCCAGGAGGTCGCGCCGCCGCGACCCTGGAGCCCACCCGTCACCGGCGCGCTCGCGGCCGTCTTCGGCACGGCGGCCCTCTTCGGCAAGGCGACGCTTCTCCTCGCCCCGCTCGCCATCCTTTTCAGCCTCGCCGCGCTCTGCCTGCGGCAATTCTCCTGGGCCGCCATCGGGATCGCGACCGCGCTCGCCGCGCTCGCCACCTCGATCTGGTTCTGGTCGATCATCGGCGCCGGCTGGCTCGCCACCTGGCTCGCGAGCTATTTGATCTAGGGCCCTCGCCCCTACCCCCCTCAGCCAGTAGAGCCCTCCCGCGCGGGCGGCGCACAGTCCCCATATGCCCGACGTCTGGTCGAGGGTCGCCGAGCTCGACGTCGCCGCGCAGGAGCGGCTCGCCGCGGTGTTGGAGACGCGCGGGGCCGACCCGCAGCAGCAGGGGATGCGGCGGGCCTTTCTCGGCGATATCCGCTTCCCGACGGGGGCGCGCGTGCTGGAGGTGGGCTGCGGCACCGGCGTCATGAGCCGCATGCTCGCGCGCCTGCCCGCGATCGGCTCGGTCACGGGCGTCGACCCCGCGCGCTCGCTGCTCGTCAAGGCCCGCAGCCTCGCGGCTGACTTGCCGCATCTCTCCTTCAAGGAGGCGGACGGCCGTTCGCTCCCCTTCGACGACGAGAGCTTCGATGCCGTGATCTTCGATTCGACCTTGAGCCATGTGCCCGGACCCGAGCAGGCGCTTCGCCAGGCGGCGCGCGACCTCAAGCCCCTGGGCTGGCTCGGCGTCTTCGATGGGGACTACGCGACCGCCACCGTCGCGACCGGCGAGCGCGACCCGCTTCAGGCCTGCGCCGAGGCGATGATGGCCGGCTCCGTCCACGACCGCTGGCTCGTCCGCCGCCTGCCGGCGCTCGTCCGCCTCTGCCGGCTCGACCTGGTCGGGTTCCGCAGCCACGGCTTCGTCGACGCCATCGAGCCGACTTGCATGCTGACCGTCGTCGATCGCGGGGCCGACTTGCTCTCCCAACAGGGACTGATCGGGACGGATCTGGCGGCGGCGCTGAAGGCCGAGGGGCGGCGGCGGGCGGCCGAAGGGACCTTTTACGGGCAGATCGCCTACGCCCACCTCGTCGCACGCAAACCGGGGTGACTCGTCAGGTCCCCGGCTTGCCTTGGCGGCGGCCTGCCGCTATAACCTCGCGCTCTTTTGAAGATCCCGAGCGGTCCGGCGGGGCATGCCCAGCCGCTCGTCCGAGCAACCCGATTTCGAAGAAAGGGTGCCAAATGCCCAAGATGAAGACCAAGAGCGGGGCCAAGAAGCGCTTCCGCACCACCGCCTCCGGCAAGGTCCGCTTCAACTCGGCCTATAAGCGGCACATGCTGATCAACAAGCCGCAGAAGATGAAGCGGCAGCACCGCGGCACCGAGATCCTCTCGGATTCCGACGCCAAGGTGGTGCTGAAGCATTATCTGCCCAACGGGTGAGGAGGTAGGAGCACATGGCCCGCGTCAAACGGGGCGTGACCGCCCATGCCCGCCACAAAAAGGTCCTGAAGCTCGCCAAGGGCTATCGCGGCCGTTCGAAGAACGCCTTCCGCGTCGCCATCGAGAAGGTCGAGAAGGGCCTGCAATACGCCTATCGCGACCGCCGCAACCGCAAGCGCGCCTTTCGCGCGCTGTGGATCCAGCGGATCAACGCCGGCGCCCGCGAGAACGGGCTCACCTACGCCCAATTCATGAACGGGATGAAGAAGGCCGGCGTCGAGCTGGATCGCAAGGTTCTGTCCGACCTCGCCCACCGCGAGCCGGAGGCCTTCAAGTCCCTGGTCGAGCAGGCCCGCCAGGCGCTCGCCGCCTAACGCCGACCGCGACGGCGATAAGGAGAAAGGCGATGCCGCAGGGCCCGAAGGCTTTGCGCGCCGTGGCGCTCGTTTTCGCGGTAGCCGCCTGGCTTGCCGCCTGCGGGGGCTATGCGCGCGACATCGAGGCGGTCAAGCAGTCGAGCGCGCCGACCGGCCTCGTCAACGAGGAGCTGGTCAAGCAGTTCGCCGGCGCGCGCGGCAAGGCGACCTGGTCGGCCGAGCGTCCGGAGAAGTACAAGGACAACGAGCACATCGTTCTGGTGCGCGCGACGGTGGACCGGATCGGCCGCTCGGGATCGAAGCATCAGGTGGTGCTGGATTGGATCCACAACCGCCAGACCGAGAAGATCGACCTCGAGCGGGTCACGGTCGACGGGGAGGAGCAGAGCCTGGTCGGCGGCGCCTTGCAGTTCCTCCTGTTGCAGATGGACTAGGGTCAAGGATGAGCGAGGACCTCGATCGCATCCGAGAGAAGTGGCTGGAGAAATCGGCGGGCGCCGCATCGACCGTCGCGCTGATGGCCGTGCAGGTCGCCGCCCTCGGCAAGTCCGGCGAGATCACGGCGCTCGTCAAGCAGCTCGGCCAGATTCCCTCCGAGCGCCGCAAGGAGGAGGGCCAGCGCCGCAACCAGCTCAAGGAGGCGGTCACCGCCGCCATCGAGGCGCGCCGGGCCGTGCTGGAGGCCGAGGAGCTGGAGGCCAAGCTCACATCCGACCGCGTCGACGTCACCCTGCCCCCGGCGCCGGCGCCGCAGGTCGAGGGCCGCATCCACCCGATCAGCCAGACGGTGGACGAGATCGTCGCCATCTTCGGCGAGATGGGGTTCAAGGTCGCGGAAGGTCCGGACATCGAGGACGACTTCCACAACTTCACCGCCCTCAACATCCCGCCCGAGCATCCGGCGCGCCAGATGCACGACACCTTCTATCTGCCCCCGCGCGCCGATGGCTCGCGACTCCTGTTGCGCACGCACACCTCGCCCGTGCAGGTGCGCACCATGCAGAAGACGACGCCGCCTTTGCGCATCATCGCGCCCGGGCGCACCTATCGCTGCGATAGCGACATGACCCACACGCCCATGTTCCATCAGGTCGAAGGGCTGGTCGTGGACGAGACCTCGCATATG
>DATIDB010000262.1:0-2968 GCA_035456545.1 Alphaproteobacteria bacterium
CGCAACCGGCTTCCGTCGAGCAAGAATCGCGCGCGCCGCCCGGAAAGCGCGACTGGGATGCTCAAATTTCGAGCCGGGACGCGGCGCGGAAGGGCCGGGGGAAAGCTTCACAACGGCATTGCGCCGCGCAGCGAAGGCGAGGAAACTCCGCGCCGCAAATCCGAGGCGTGCCGCCATGAGCAACTCCGACGACCGTTCCGATCGATGGCGCCCCCGCACCAATCTGGTGCGCGGCGGCCTCACCCGCAGCCCCTTCGGGGAGACCGCCGAGGCGCTGTTCCTCACCTCCGGCTATTGCTATTCCGGCCCCGAAAGCGCCGAGGCCCGGTTCAAGAACCAGGAGCCGGGATTCATCTACAGCCGCTACGGCAACCCGACCGTGGCGATGTTCGAGGAGCGGATGGCGCTGCTCGAAGGCGCGCCGGCGGCGCGCGCTGTCGCGACCGGCATGGCCGCGGTCAACGCCGCGCTGATGTGCCAGCTCAAGGCCGGAGACCGGGTCGTCGCCTCGCGGGCGCTTTTCGGCTCCTGCCGCTATATCATCGAGGAGCTCCTGCCCCGCTTCGGCATCGAATCCGTCCTGGTGGACGGGACCGATCTGGAGCAATGGAGCCGCGCGCTGAGCAAGGGCGCGCGCTGCATCTTCATCGAGACCCCCGCCAATCCGACCCTGGAGATCATCGACATCGCCGAGGTCGCTCGGCTGGGTCGCGCGGCGGGCGCGCGGCTGATCGTGGACAACGTCTTCGCCACGCCGCTCCTGCAGCGGCCGATGGAGCTCGGGGCCGACATCGTCCTCTATTCGGCGACCAAGCATATCGACGGCCAAGGCCGGACTCTGGGCGGCATCGTGCTGGGCAGCGTCGCCTTCATCAATGACGAGATGACCCCGTATCTGCGCCACACCGGGCCGTCCTTAAGCCCCTTCAACGCCTGGGTGCTGCTGAAGGGATTGGAGACGCTGGAGCTGCGCGTGGAGGCCATGGGCGCGGGCGCCGCCAAGGTCGCCGACGCCCTCGCAGGGATGCCGGGGGTCGTGCGCGTGCTCTATCCCGCCCGCAGGGACCATCCGCAGCACGCGCTCGCCATGCGGCAGATGCGCGGCGGCTCCTCGCTGATCGCCTTCGAGCTCGAAGGCGGGAAGGAGCAGGCCTTCCGCGCGCTGAACCGGTTGAAGCTCATCGACATCTCCAACAATCTCGGCGACGCCAAGAGCCTCATCACCCATCCCGCCACCACCACCCATCAGCGCCTCTCGCCGGAGGAGCGGCAGCGCCTCGGCATCGGCGCGGGGCTGCTGCGGCTCTCCGTCGGGCTCGAGGATCCGCAGGACCTGATCGAGGACCTGGCGCAGGCGCTTCAGGCCTGATCGGGTCCGTCCTGTGCGCCAGTCGGTTTCCATCGCCGCGATCTCGGCAGGGCTGCTCTCGGCCTTCGTCGGCATCGCCAGCTCTTTCGCGGTGATCATCGAGGGCCTGCGGGCGGTCGGCGCGACGCAGGCCGAGGCCGCATCCGGGCTGATGGCGCTCTCGATCGCGATGGGCGTCTGCGGCATCGCCCTCAGCTTGCGGACGCGCATGCCGATCAGCATCGCCTGGTCGACGCCGGGCGCCGCGCTGCTGGCATCTTCGGCTCAGGTCGAAGGCGGCTTCGCCGCCGCCGTTGGCGCCTTCCTCGTCAGCGGCGTCTTGGTCGTGCTCGCCGGATTTTGGAAGCCGCTCGGCCGATGGGTCTCGGCGATCCCCGGCCCGCTGGCCAACGCCATGCTGGCGGGCGTGGTGCTGGGCTTGTGCCTCGCGCCGGCGCGCGCGGTCGCCGACGAGCCCGCGCTCGGCCTCGCGATCGTCGCGGTCTGGGCAGTGGTCGCGAAATTCCGCCGCCTCTACGCGGTGCCGGCCGCGGTGCTGACGGCGCTGGCGCTCATTGCGGCCACCTACCCGGTCACGCGCGCCGAGCTCGGCCCTCTCTGGCCCGATCCCATCCTGATTGCGCCGAGCCTTTCGCTCCCGGCGGTGATCGGAGTTGCGCTGCCGCTTTTCCTGGTCACCATGGCTTCGCAGAACATTCCCGGGATGGCGGTGCTCAACGCGAATGGCTATCGCCCGGAGGCGGGGCCGCTGTTCCGCATGACCGGAGCGTTCAGCATCCTCGCCGCGCCGTTCGGCGCGCATGCCGTCAATCTCGCCGCCATCACGGCCGCGCTCTGCGCCGGCCCCGAAGCGGGGCCGGATCCGAGCCGACGCTGGTGGGCCGCGCTCGCGGCGGGTTGCGCCTTCGTGGTCTTCGGACTCTTCGCCGGCGCGGCGACTGCCTTCATCTCGGCGGCGCCGCCGATCCTGATCCAGGCGGTCGCCGGGCTCGCGCTGCTGGGCGTCCTGGGCTCCTCCATTCTCGGCGCGGTCGGCGAGCCCGAGACGCGAGAGGCCGCGATCATCACCTTTCTGGTGACGGCATCGGGATTGAGCTTCTACGGCATCAGCGGGGCCTTCTGGGGGCTCGTCGCAGGCGGGGTCGTGCTGGCCTGGACGCGGTGGCGCCGATCGTCGTCCGCCGTCGGTCCTTCGGCAGCCGCCGCACCCGCGCGCGGGGAGGGCCGCTAGCCGGACCTGCGCCGCGGAAACGCCGCGGGCGAGGCCGTTCAGTCGCCGCCCTTGTTTCGATCGCCCGACCTGCCGGGATCGCGGTCCTTTCCCTTGCCATCGGGTTCGGAACCATTTCCCCGCCCCGAATTGGGATGCTTGCCGCCGCGCTCGTCGCTTCCGGACGAACCGCCGGAGCTCCCGCCCGAAGACCCGCCGGAGCTGCCGCCCGAAGACCCGCCGGAGCTACCGCCCGAAGATCCACCGGAGCCACCGGAGCCTCCGCCCGAGGAGCCACCGGAGCCTCCGCCCGAAGACCCTCCGGAGCTACCGCCGGACGACCCTCCGGAGCTACCGCCGGACGATCCTCCGGAGCTTCCTGACGAGGC
>DATIDB010000263.1:0-3273 GCA_035456545.1 Alphaproteobacteria bacterium
CGTCCTGATCCCTCGCTCCGCGAACTTAGGAGAGGTCGGCGCGGCGCGGCGCGCCGAGCCGGGTGAGGGGGCGGCGGCTGCCGAAAGGTAGAGGGGCTCGCGCCACGGCGGCCCCTCACCCGCCCTCGCTCTCGCTCGGGAACCCTCTCCCCGCTGCCGCGGGGCGAGAGAGTGGAGCTTGCGGCGGGGGGTGATGGGCACTCGCATTGCTTCCTCGCCCTTTCCTCCCTATGTTCTCGGCGCGCGCCGGCGGCGGCGTTCCATCCCCCATAGCCCATGACCGATCTCGCCCATATCCGCAACTTCGCGATCATCGCCCATATCGACCACGGCAAGTCGACCCTGGCCGACCGGCTGATCCAGACCTGCGGCGGTCTCGAGGCCCGCGAGATGCGCGACCAGGTGCTCGATTCGATGGATATCGAGCGCGAGCGGGGGATCACCATCAAGGCGCAGACCGTGCGCCTCACCTACACCGCCAAGGACGGCGAGACCTACGAGCTGAATCTCATGGACACGCCCGGCCATGTCGACTTCGCCTATGAGGTCTCGCGGAGCCTTGCGGCCTGCGAGGGCTCGCTGCTGGTCGTCGATGCGAGCCAGGGCGTCGAGGCGCAGACCCTCGCCAACGTCTATCAGGCCATCGACAACGACCACGAGATCGTTCCGGTCCTCAACAAGATTGATCTGCCCGCCGCCGAGCCCGAGCGCGTCAAGCAGCAGATCGAGGAGGTGATCGGCCTCGATGCCTCGCACGCCATCGAGATCTCGGCCAAGACCGGCCTCAATATCGACCAGGTGCTGGAGGCGCTTGTCACGCGCCTGCCGCCGCCCAAGGGCGATCGCGACACGCATCTGAAAGCGCTCCTGATCGACAGTTGGTACGACCCCTATCTCGGCGTGATCGCGCTGGTGCGCATCAAGGACGGCGTGCTCAAACCGGGCATGAAGGTGCGCATGATGTCGACCGGCGCCGCCCATCAGGTCGACCGCGTCGGCATCTTCACCCCCAAGATGGAGACGGTGTCGGAACTTGGGCCCGGTGAGATCGGCTTCCTCACCGCCGCGATCAAGACCGTGGCGGACTGCCAGGTCGGCGACACCATCACCGAGGAGCGGCGCCCCGCGCCCGAGCCCTTGCCTGGCTTCAAGCCCTCGGTGCCGGTCGTGTTTTGCGGCCTCTTCCCGACCGACGCGGCCGATTACGAGCAGCTCCGCGACAGCCTCGCCAAGCTCCGCCTCAACGACGCCAGCTTCCATTACGAGCCGGAGACCTCGGCCGCGCTCGGCTTCGGCTTCCGCTGCGGGTTCCTCGGGCTCCTGCATCTGGAGATCATCCAGGAGCGCCTGGAGCGCGAGTTCAATCTCGACCTCATCACCACCGCGCCCAGCGTCGTCTATCGCGTGCATCTGACCAATGGCGAGGTGAAGGAGCTGCACAACCCCGCCGACATGCCCGATCCGGTGCGCATCGAGAAGATCGAGGAGCCCTGGATCAAGGCGACCATCTTCGTGCCGGATTCCTATCTCGGCGCGATCCTGAAGCTCTGCGAGGAGCGGCGCGGCGTGCAGCTCGACCTCACCTTCGCCGGCACGCGCGCGATGCTGATCTACCGCCTGCCGCTCAACGAGGTCGTGTTCGATTTCTACGACCGCCTCAAATCGGTCAGCCGCGGCTATGCCAGCTTCGACTACCATCTCGATGGCTATGAGGAAGGCGAGCTGGTCAAGCTCTCGATCCTCGTCAATGGCGAGCCGGTGGACGCGCTCGCCTGCATCGTCCACCGCAGCCAGGCGGAGACGCGCGGCCGGGCGCTCTGCGCGCGCCTCAAGGACCTGATCCCCCGCCAGCTCTTCAAGATCGCGATCCAGGCGGCGATCGGCGGGCGCGTCATCGCCCGCGAGACGGTGAGCGCCTTGCGCAAGGACGTCACCGCCAAATGCTATGGCGGCGACATCACGCGCAAGCGCAAGCTCCTGGAGAAGCAGAAGGAGGGCAAGAAGAAGATGCGCCAATACGGGAATGTCGAAATCCCGCAATCGGCCTTCCTCGCCGCCCTCCGCATGAACCAGGATTGAAGGCTTCGGCCGCTCAGACCGTCCAGCCGTCGTTGACGCGCGTGCGCCGCCCGACGGGGAGGATCAGGAGGATCAGGGCCGGCAGGCCCAAGACCGCCCAGGCCGGCCAGCGCAGCACCGTCAGGATCACCGGGTCCCAGAGCGGCGGCCAGATATGCCGCTCGACCACCGCCTGGACAAGGTTCAAGGATTCCGGATCGAGGTTGAACCAGGCCTGTCCCAAGGCGAGCGGCAGGAAGCGCCCGCTTTGCGCCCAAATCTGAAACTGCCACGCCGCCGCAAGCACAGCCCCCAGCAGCAGCAGCAGGCCGGCTAGCCTTACCGCGACTCTCATCGGCCGCATCCCCCCACCCAGCGGCGCCCCTCCATCGGCGGAGGATAGCCCCCGGGACGAGAATCCAGCAACATCCGAAAAGTATGCGGACCGGCTAATGCGAGATTCATGTCTAGCCCAAAGCAACACCTCTTGGGAGGCGGGCCGCCCTTGACCATCGGGCGAGGGTTCGCAGAGCTATAGCGGACCCGGGACCCGCACCGATCGAGACCGACCATGCCATACGCCTCCTTACGGGACTTCCTGACGCGGCTCGAAGCGGCCGGCCGGCTGGCCCGGGTGCAGGAGCCCGTCTCGCCCGTCCTCGAGATGACCGAGATCCAGACGCGCCTCCTCGCCGAGGGCGGGCCGGCCGTGCTGTTCGAGACTGTGGTGGGCGAGGGCGGCCGCCGCTACCCGATGCCGGTGCTGGTCAATCTCTTCGGCACGGTCGAGCGCGTGGCCTGGGGCATGGAGCGCGAGCCGGGCCAGCTCCGCGAGATCGGCGAGACCTTGGCCTTCCTCAAGCAGCCGGAGCCGCCCGGCGGCTGGCGCGAGGCCTTCGACATGCTCCCGCTGCTCAAATCGGTGCTGGCGATGAAGCCGAAGACGGTCGGCTCCGGCCCCGCGCAGGAGGTGGTGGAGGAGGGGGACGCCGTCGATCTTTCGAGCCTGCCGATCCAGACCTGCTGGCCGGGCGAGCCCGCGCCGCTCATCACCTGGCCGCTGGTGGTGACGAA
Organism: Alphaproteobacteria bacterium; assembly: GCA_035456545.1. GTDB lineage: Bacteria > Pseudomonadota > Alphaproteobacteria > JAREAF01 > JAREAF01 > JAREAF01. Next base: position 3,133 of record DATIDB010000263.1, read on the forward strand.
AGGCCCCGGCCGCGCGCGCGAGGACGATTTCAACCTCGGCATCTACCGGATGCAGGTGATCGGCCGCAACCAGACCCTGATGCGCTGGCTGAAGCATCGCGGCGGCGCGCAGCATCATCGCCGCTGGAAGGAGAGCCGCAG
>DATIDB010000264.1:0-4586 GCA_035456545.1 Alphaproteobacteria bacterium
GGAGCGTGTCGCCGAGCACCCCCGGCTGCTCCCACATCTCCTTCTCCATGAAGTGCCGGTAGTTGCCCTTGCCGATCAGCGCGCCGGACAGCGCCGTCTGCCGGATCGGGCGCTCGGCGACGGCGCCGCTTCGGTCTCGAACCACCCCGCCTTGCGGCGTCACCACCGCCCAGTCGTCCTCCTGGAGGTAGCAGATGCGCTGCGTCAGCGGGGCGAGCGCCAGGGCGTCGGAGCCCAGATACATCTCCCCATCGCCGTAGCCGACCGCGAGCGGACTGCCCCGGCGCGCGCCGATCATCAGGTCGTGCCGGCCGGCGAACAGGATGGCCAGCGCGAAGGCCCCCGTCAGGCGCGGCAGCACCGCGGCCACCGCCTCCTCCGGGCTCTTCTGCCGGTTCAGCTCGCGGGTGAGGAGATGCGCCACCACCTCGGTGTCGGTCTCCGTCTCCAGCCGGACCCCCTCGCCCTCCAGCTCGGCGCGCAGCTCCTGGAAGTTCTCGATGATCCCGTTATGGACGAGCGCGACGCGGTCGGTGGCGTGCGGATGGGCGTTGCCCACCGTCGGCGCGCCATGCGTCGCCCAGCGGGTGTGGCCGATGCCGATCGTCCCGGCAAGCGGCGCCTTCGACAGCTCCGCCTCCAGCCGCGCGATCTTGCCCTCGGCGCGGCGCCGCTCGATCCGCCCATTGACCAGCGTCGCCATCCCGGCGGAATCGTAGCCGCGGTATTCCAGCCGCTTGAGAGAATCGAGCAGCAGCGGCGCGACCGGCCGCCTGCCGAGAATGCCGATGATCCCGCACATCAGTCCTTGTTCCCCGTCCTGCGCTGAGACTTGGTCCCGCGTTTGCGCTCGCGGAAGGCTTTGGCCCAGCCGGGCCGCTCCTCCTGGCGGCCGCGCGCCACCGCCAAGGCATCGGGCGAAACCGCCCGGGTGATGACGCTGCCCGCTGCGACGATCGCGCCCGCGCCCACCTTGACCGGCGCAACGAGCGCGGTGTTCGAGCCGATGAAGGCGCCCGCGCCGATCTCGGTCTCGGCCTTCTCGAAGCCATCGTAATTGCAGGTGATCGTGCCGGCCCCGATATTCGCCTCCGCGCCGATCTCGGCATCGCCGAGATAAGTGAGGTGGTTGGCCTTCGCGCCCTTGCCAAGCCGCGCGTTCTTGGCCTCGACGAAGTTGCCGATCCGCGCTCCTTCGCCGAGCGCCGCTCCCGGCCGCAGCCGGGCGAAGGGGCCGACGCTCGCGCGCGCGCCGATGGTTGCGCCGACGATGTGGCTGAAGGCGTGGATCACGGCGCCTTCGTCCACCGTCACCCCGGGCCCGAAGATGACGTTCGGCTCGATCGTGACGCCGGGCGCGAGGCGCGTATCGGCGCTCAGCCACACCGTCTCGGGGGCGGTCATGGTGACGCCGGCCTCGAGCCAGCGCCGGCGCAAGCGCGCCTGCAGGACGGCCTCCGCGCCCGCAAGCTCCGCTTGCGAATTCACGCCCATCACCTCCTCGGGCGCGGCCTCGACGGCGGCGACCTTGAGGCCCGCCTTGCGGGCGAGGGCAACGATGTCGGTGAGGTAGTACTCACCCTTGGCGTTGGCGTTGCCGACCTGCTCCAAGAGCGGCCAGATGCGCGCGCCGGCCACCGCCATCATCCCGGCGTTGCAGAGCCCGATGCCGCGCGTCTTCCGATCCGCGTCGCGATGCTCGACGATGCCGGCGATCCCACCCTCGGGGTCGAGGATCACGCGGCCGTATTCGGCCGGATCGGCGGGGCGGAAGGTCAGGACGGCCACCCCCGCCTCGGCCGGATCGTGGAGCGCCGCGCAGAGGCGACGCAGGGTCCCCGCCTCGATCAGCGGCGTGTCGGCGTAGAGGACCAGCACGTCGCCTGCGAACCCTTTCAAGGCCGCCCGCGCCGCCAGGACCGCATGGGCGGTGCCGAGGGGCGGGTCCTGGATCGCGACCGGCCGGGGCGCGACATGTGCGGCGACCGCCTCCTGGCCCGGCGACAGCACGACGACCTCGCGCTCGGGACCGAGCGCCGCCACCGCCTCCAGCACATGGCCGATCATCGGCCGATGCGCGAGCGGATGGAGGACCTTCGGCAGAGGGGATTTCATCCGCGTGCCCTTGCCGGCGGCAAGGATGACGACTGCGAGCGGCTGGCCTTGCATATGGGTGTTCGCCAAGGATGAGCGCCGGGTCACGCTGCCAGAGAGGCTCGGGCGGCGCAACGCCGCGAAGGGTTCGCCGCCTTTCTCATGACCGCCTCAGCGGCTGGCCTGCTGATCCACCCACCGGGCTGAGGCAAGATGGAGCCGGACGGGGCCGAGCCCGATCTTCGCATCGATGCGCACCGGCAGCGGCGGCGCGTTGTCCAGGACCTTGCCGAACCAGACCGTGCTCTCATCCAAGAGAGCCCGTTTTCCGGGCTTGAAACCGAAAACCGGCGTCATATCCAGCCGGCACCGCTTGGCCTCGCCGCTGTAGATCGAATAGCTGGTCTTCTGCAGCATCTCCCGCGGGAGGTCGATGAAGGCCACGTCGTAGCGGCGCTTTCCGTCATAGACCAGGATCTTGCCCGAGCAGGCGGAGCTGCGGGCGAAGGAGTTGAGCAGGGTCAGAACGGCGCTGCCCGGATCGATCGCGTTTTGCAGGAGCTCGGGCGGCGCTGGCTCCTCGGCGTCGTCGGCCGGCGTGAAGCGGGCCACCGGCGCGCCTTTTGGGCGAAAATGGATGGACAGGGCCTTCTGCTTTCCGCGCTTGTGCGTGGAGGTCGCGTAGTACGAGGGAACGAAGCTCATCCCGGTCGAGACGCCCTCGGCGGTGGCCTTGAAGGCGAGGGGCTTCAGCGTGTCGAACAGGCCGACCGTGCGCCCCTCGAGCGTTATGGCATAGCCGGGGTTCGCTCCCTCGTCCCAATCGAGGCGCGCCTCGACCTTCATGACCGAGACGCCGCCGTAATAGATATCGTAGTCGAGGACCAGGTCGGGCGCGGCCGACGCGCCTGCCATGCCCAGGACGGTGAGCGGCACGGCCAGAATGAAGGCGCGGAGCGGCTGAAGGGCTCGCAACGTTCCCCCCGATCACAAGGACGACGGCCGGGCCGTCGCCTGCACGAGGTCTACCGTGACGATCCCGAGGGCCGTCGTCAACTCCAGCCGCACGGGGACCGTGGCCCCCGCCACTTCCGCCACCCAGGCGATCCCCTGATTGGGTAGCCGCTCCCGGCCGGGGTCGAGCTGGTTGAGCACGATGTCGCAGCGCCGCGCGGGGCCGCCGTAAAGCGAGCGGGGCAGCGCCTCCACCAGCTCCTCCCCGGCCGCGCGGGAAATGAAGTCGAAGCGCCGGCGGCCGTCGTAAACGGGCAGCGCCGCGGCGCAGGAGCCGGTCGCCGCCGCCGCCTGCATCAGCGCAACCATGGCGCTGGCCGGATCGAGGGTCCCCTTGGCCTGGGCGGGCCTGGGCTCGAGGGCGGCGTCCTCCGCGCGCGGCGGCTCGAACCGCGGCGCGGGCGTGCCGTCCTTGGCGTAGGCGATTGAGACCGGGCGGGGGTCGAGGGCCGACAGATTCTCGCCGGCGAACCGCTCCGGGCTGAGGCGGGAGCCGCGCGCGCGCCCCTGCGATCGCGCGGCGAAGGACCAGTCGTAGATCTCGCCGGCATAGCCGCCCGCGCGCCCTACGATCTCGGCGCGGTAGGCGCCCTCGCCGCCGGCCGCCGGGAGCGCGAGATCGGCGGTGACGGTCATCACCGGAAGCGGGCCGAGCAGGACCTGATAGGAGAGGGCCAGATTGTGCGGAGCGACGGCGGCGGCGCCGGGGGGAGCCAAGAGGCAATAGCCCGCGACGGCCGCAGCGCCAAGGGCAAGCGGCCAAGCCCCGAAACCGGGGCGCGTCACTCGGGGAAGCCCAACCATTGGCGGGGACTATGCTCGGCGATTGCGGCGAAGCCAAGGCGACTCGGCCGCCGCGATCCTTCTAATGTACCACCCGCCGAGCTGCATCGCCGGCAGGCGGGGTGTGGATCGGGCGGCAGTCGCCCGCTATGATACGAGCCTCGCCCGTTGACCGTCCGGGATGCAGAGCCGCTCGCGATCCGAGCTCCGTGACTGAGTCGCACGCGACGAGCCTGGACATGGAACGCAAGCTTGCAGCGATCCTAGCCGCTGATGTGGTCGGCTACTCCGCCCTAATGGAGACCGATGAGGCGGGGACGTTCGCTCGCCTGAGGGCAGGCCGCAAGGAGCTGTTCGAACCGGAGATCAACAAGCACCACGGGCGCATCTTTAAGCTGATGGGCGACGGCCTGTTAGCGGAGTTCAGCAGCGTCGTCGATGCCGTGGAATGCGCGGTTACACTGCAACGCGGCATGATGGAGCGCAACGCGAGCGTGCCCGAGGCCGAGCGCATCGAGGTCCGTATCGGGATCAATCTGGGCGAGGTGATCGTCGAAGGCGAGGATTGTTATGGCGAGGGTGTGAACATCGCCGCTCGCCTCCAGGAGCTGGCCGAGCCGGGTGGCATCTGCGTCTCGGACAAAGTCTCGAAGGAGGTCGAGAAGAAGCTCGCTTTCGGCTTCGAGCCGATGGGC
>DATIDB010000265.1:0-4714 GCA_035456545.1 Alphaproteobacteria bacterium
CGCATCGAGGACTATCACCGCCGCCAGCTCCCGCAGGATGCCGACTACCGGGATGCGGACGGCGTCAGGCTCGGCTGGCGGTGGCGGCCGATCGAGGCGGTCGGGCTCTATGTCCCGGGCGGCACCGCGGCATATCCCAGCTCGGTCTTGATGAACGCCGTGCCCGCCAAGGTCGCCGGCGTGGCGCGGTTGGTGATGACGGTTCCGACGCCCGACGGGATGGTCAATCCGCTGGTTCTGGCGGCGGCGAAGCTGGCCGGCATCGATGAGGTCTACCGCGTCGGCGGGGCGCAGGCCGTCGCCGCGCTCGCCTACGGCACGCAAACCATCGCTCCGGTCGACAAGATCGTCGGTCCCGGCAACGCCTATGTGGCGGCCGCCAAGCGACAGGTCTTCGGCACGGTCGGCATCGACGTGATCGCCGGACCGTCGGAGATCCTGGTGGTCGCCGAGCGCGGTTGCCCCGCAGACTGGATCGCCGCCGATCTCCTCTCCCAGGCCGAGCACGATGCGCAGGCGCAGGCGATCCTCCTCACCGACGACGCCGGCTTCGCCGAGGAGGTCGCCGAGGCCGTGGAGCGGCTCCTGAAATCCCTGCCGCGCGCCGAAATCGCGCGCGCGAGCTGGGAACGGCACGGGGCCATCGTGCTGGTCCCGCGGATCGAGGAAGCCGCGCCCGTGGTCGACCTCGTCGCGCCCGAGCATCTGGAGCTGGCGCTCGCCGACCCTGAGCCGCTGCTCCGGCGCGTCCGGCATGCCGGGGCGATCTTCCTCGGCCGCCATGCGCCCGAGGCGGTCGGCGACTACGTGGCGGGCCCCAGCCACGTGCTGCCGACCAGCGGCGGCGCGCGCCACTCCTCGGGCCTGGGCGTGCTCGACTTCCTCAAGCGCAGCTCGATCATCGGCCTGGAGGAAGCGGCGTTGGCGCGGATCGGCCCCGCGGCGGCGACCTTGGCGGAGGCCGAGGGTCTCGACGCCCATGCGCGCTCGGTCACGCTCCGGCTGAACCGCCCGCGACAGTGACGGCGGCGGGGCATGAGCCAGGAGCGCCAACGGATCGCCAAGATCACGCTCGACGAGCGTACGGTCGTCCGCCGCAACGCCGATGTGGAGCACGAGCGGGCGGTCGCGATCTTCGACCTGCTCGAGGAGAACAGCTTCGCGCCGGCGGACGCCGCCCCGGGGCCCTATCACGTTCATCTCTGCATCGAGGAGGACCGCCTTGTCTTCGACCTGCGCTCCGTGCGCGGCAAGGCCCTGGGCAAGATCGCGCTGGCGCTGGCGCCGTTCCGCCGGATCGTGAAGGACTACTTCACAGTCTGCGAGAGCTACTACGCCGCGATCCGAACCGCCTCGCCGAGCCGGATCGAGGCCATCGACATGGGCCGGCGCGCGCTGCACGACGAAGGCTCAGTCCTGCTGAAGGAGCGGCTTGCGGGCAAGGCCGAGATCGATCACAACACGGCGCGTCGGCTCTTCACGCTGCTCTGCGTCCTGCATATCCGGGGTTGAGGCCATGGCCAGGCTCCCCGATGCCGTGCTCTTCGCCTGCACCCGCAACTCCATCCGCTCGCCCATGGCCGAGGCCCTGCTGAAGCATTTCCACGGCGCGCGGATCTATGTGCAGTCGGTCGGCGTCCGCCCCGGCGAGGTCGATCCCTTCGCGGTGGCGGTGATGGAGGAGATGGGCATCGATATCTCCAAGCACCGCGCGCGCAGCTTCGAGGTGCTGGAGGACGACAGCTTCGACCTGGTCATCTCGCTCTCGCCCGAGGCCCAGCACCGGGCGGTCGAGATGACCCGGCATATGGCCTGCGAGGTCGAGTTCTGGCACACCTTCGACCCCTCCCTAATCGAAGGCAGCCGCGAGGTGCGCCTGGACGCCTATCGCGAGGTCCGCGACAGCCTTATGCGGCGGATCCTGGAGCGTTTCCCGCTGCAGCGGATGGGCTCCGGGTGAGGCTTTTCGGCCCTTTGCAGGCGTTTGTGGCCGTTCCCATCTTCGAGTATGATCCGCCGCCCGCGCGCATTTGCGCCGGGCGGGGAATTCCTCAGCACAAACAGCGAATGGAGTGCCAGTGGCCAAAGAGGATTTGATCGAGTTCGCGGGCACGGTGACCGAGCTGCTGCCGAATGCGATGTTCCGGGTGAAGCTCGACAACGATCATGAGGTGCTCGCCCACACCTCGGGCAAGATGCGCAAGAACCGCATCCGCGTGCTCGCGGGCGATCGGGTCAATGTGGAGATGACTCCCTATGACCTGACCAAGGGGCGCATCACCTTCCGCTTCAAGTAGCCGACCGCATCAGCAATGTCGGCAGCCCAGCGGCCGCGGCTGGTCCTCGCCTCGGCCTCTCCCAGACGGCTGGAGCTGTTGCGGCAGATCGGGATCGAACCCGACGCGGTCGATCCCGCGGAGATCGATGAAACCGACCTGAAGGGCGAACTTCCGCCCCAGCATGCCAGGCGCCTGGCGATGTCCAAGGCGCTGGCCGTCAAGTCCCGCCATCCCGGAAGCTTCATCCTCGCCGCCGATACGGTGGTGGCCTGCGGCCGCCGCATCCTGCCGAAAGCGGAGGATGCGCAGACGGCGCGCCGCTGCCTTCGGCTTCTCGCCGGCCGCCGCCACCGGGTGCTCGGTGGCCTCGCCGCCCTCGCGCCGGACGGTCGCCGCGCCGAGCGGCTGGTCCGCTCCATCGTCACCTTCGCCCCGCTGCCGGAGGCTCGCATCGAGGCCTATCTCGAAAGCGGCGAATGGTCCGGCAAGGCCGGGGGCTACGCCATCCAGGGCCGCGCCGCCGCTTTCGTGCGCGCGCTGAACGGCTCCTATTCCAATGTCGTCGGCCTGCCGCTTTACGAGACGGCGCAGCTCCTGCGCGGCCTCGGCTATCCGCTTCCGTGAGAGTCATGCGCCGCCTCCTGATCGAGCATGGATTTGGCGAGACCCGGCTGGCGCTGGTGGAGGGGGAGCGTCTGACCGAATTCCGCCTGGCGCGTGGAGAGGGCCGATTTCGGCCTGGGAGCCTGCATAAAGGCAGGGTGGTGTCGGTCGATGCCGGGCTCGCCGCCGCCTTCGTCGAGATCGGCGCGGAGAAGCCCGGCCTGCTGCCGCTGCGCGATGCCGGCAAGGCGCGGCCCTCGGCGGGAGATGCGCTTCTGGTGCAGGTCACCCGCGCGCCGGTCGAGGAAAAGGGCGTGCGGCTGACGGCGCGGCCCGCGCTTTCCGGCCGTGGCCTCGCGCTCAGGCCCGGGCGCACCGGCATCGCATTCGCGTCCGGCCTTGCCGATCCCGAGCTGCGCGAGCGCGTGCGCGGCGAGCTGCGTCCGGCGCTGCCGGCGGAGGGCGGGATCGCCGTGGATCGCGCGGCCCCCGATCTTCCGGGCGAGGTACTGCGCGCCGAGGCGCGTCGGCTGGCGAGCGACTGGGCCGCGATCGCTCGGCGCGCGCAGGAGGCCTCCGCGCCCTCCCTTTTGTCGGAGGGCCCCGATGCGGTCGAGCGTGCGCTGTTCGATTGGGCCGCGCCGGGTATGGAGATCGTCTGCAACGATCGCGCGCTCGCGGCGCGCATCGCCGCGCGCCTCTCGGACGGTTTCGCCGATCTCGATCTCGCCCCGCGCGTCGAGGCCGCACCGGCGTTGTTGGAAGCGGAAGGGGTCGAGGAGCAACTCGAGGCGGCGCTCAAGCCCGAGGCGCCGATCCCGGGGGGCGGGCATCTGCTGATCGAACCCGGCCGCACGCTGACGGCGATCGACGTCAATTCCGGCGGCGGCGCGCGCCGTCCGCGCGAGGTCAACCTCGCCGCGGCTCCGGAAATCGCGCATCAGCTGCGGCTGCGCGCGTTGGGCGGGCTGATCGTCATCGATTTCATCGATCTGAGGGAGCACGGCGCGCGGAGGCCCGTGCTGGAGCGCCTCGCCGAGGCGCTGGCGAAGGACCCGGCGGGGTGCGAGCTGGCCGGAGCGACGCGGCTGGGGCTCGTCGAGCTGACGCGCCGGCGCATCGGCCCGAGCCTCGCGGAGATGCTGACCGAGCCCTGCGGGGCTGAGGGAAGCGGGCGCATCCTGCGGATCGAGACGGTCGGCGCGGCGGTCCTGCGCCGGATCGGGGCGGAGGCGCGCGCTGCGCCCGGCCGCCGCGTCCAACTGACCTGCGCGCCGGAGCTGGCCATGGCGCTTTCCGGGGCGCTCGCGCAAGCGCGGACGGAACTGGAGCGGCGGCTCGGTCGACCGCTGGAAATCACCGCCGACCCTTCCCTGGCGCGCGCGCAATGCCATATCAGGACGGACGCGGCGGGCTGAGGCGAACGGGCGGCGGGCGATGAGCGAAGCGGTCAAAGGCCTGGCGGAACGGCGGGCGCGCAAGAGCGGTCGCCGGCGCGGCTGCCCGGTCTGCGGCAAGCCGCCTTCGGCCGAGCACCGGCCGTTCTGCTCCGCGCGCTGCAAGCAGATCGATCTCGGCCGCTGGCTGGGCGAGAACTACCGCATCGCGACCGAGGAACGGCGCGAGGGCGAGAGCGCGCCGGACGAGGAGCGGGAGGAGTAGGGGCCGCGACCGCCTCCCGCCGCGAGCGAAGATGCGGGAGGGACCCTCGCAACAGGGACAGTCATAAGCGCCCGGGCCGTTGGAGCCGTTGGACGCGCGAGGGGCGGGCGGCGATGCGGCTGGCTCGGCGCGCCGTATTCGGCGGCGCGGATTGAGCGACGCCAGCGGCG
>DATIDB010000266.1:0-6236 GCA_035456545.1 Alphaproteobacteria bacterium
TGCTGGCGGTGGAGCCGGAGATTCTGCTGATGGATGAGCCCTGCTCGGCCCTTGATCCCCTGGCCACCCTGCGCATCGAGGAACTCATGCAGGAGTTGAAAAAAGACTACACCATCATCATCGTCACCCACAACATGCAACAGGCCGCGCGCGTCTCCGACAACACGGCTTTCATGTATCTTGGGCGGCTCATCGAATACGGCGAGACGCAAACCATCTTCACCACGCCGAGGGTGCAGCGCACCCTCGATTACGTGACCGGCCGCTTCGGCTGACGCCGGGAGGAGGAGGGAAGTCGTGACGGAGCACACCGTTCGGTCCTTCGACGATCAGCTCAAGCACCTGAAGAACCTGATCGTGCAGATGGGCAGCCTGGCGGAAACCGAGCTCGAAGGCGCGATCGCCGCGCTCACTCGGCGCGATACCGGGTTGGCGCAGAGCATCGTCGGCTCGGACAGCCGCCTGGACGAGCTGGAGCAGGAGGTGGCGAACCTGGCGGTGCGCATCCTCGCCCTGCGCCAGCCCATGGCGAGCGACCTGCGCGAGATCGTCAGCGCCCTCAAGATCTCCAGCGACCTCGAGCGGATGGGCGACTATGCCGCGAACGTCGCCAAGCGCGCGATCGCCTTGAGCCAGCTTCCCGCCGTAAAACCCGCGGGCTCCATCCCGCGCATGGCGCGGCTGGTGCAGGCGATCATCAAGGACGTGCTCGATTCCTACGTCGAGCGCGATCCGGAGCGGGCGGTCGATGCCTGGCGCCGCGACGAGGAGGTGGACGAGATGTACACCTCGATCTTCCGCGAGCTCCTGACCTATATGATGGAAGACGCGCGGAACATCTCGGCCTGCACGCATCTCCTCTTCATCGCCAAGAACATCGAGAGAATCGGCGACCACGCCACCAACATCGCGGAGATCATCCATTACCTGGTTCTCGGGCGGCAGATCGACCGCGCCCGGCCCAAGGGCGACACCACCAGCTTCGCGGTAGTGCGACCCGGCGAGGCCGCGGGCGGCACCTCCTCGAGCGAGTCCGGAGGATGACGGGCCCGACAATTCTCATCGTCGAGGACGAGGCGCCGCTGGTGACGCTTCTGCGCTACAACCTCGAGCGCGAGGGCTTCGCCGTGCTCGATGCGCAGGACGGGGAGGAGGCGCTGGCGATCGCGCGCGAGCAAAAGCCCGATCTGGTGCTGCTCGACTGGATGCTTCCGCTGATGAGCGGGATCGAGCTGTGCCGACAGTTGCGCCGAAACCCCGAGACGCGCGCCCTCCCGGTGGTCATGCTGACCGCGCGGGGCGAGGAGGGCGACAAATTGCGCGGCCTCGACAGCGGCGCCGACGACTACGTCACCAAGCCCTTCTCTCCCTCCGAGCTGGTCGCCCGCATTCGCGCCGTCCTCCGCCGCGCGCACCCCGCGCCTCTCGACGAGACGCTGCGCTACGAGGACTTGGCGATGGACCTTGCGGCCCATCGCGTCCGTCGCAACGGTCGCGAGCTGCATCTGGGCCCGACGGAATTCCGCCTGCTCCGCTTTTTCCTGGAGCATCCGGGCCGCGTCTTCTCGCGCGAGCAGCTTCTGGACGGCGTCTGGGGGCGCGACGTTTATGTTGAGCCGCGCACGGTCGACGTCCATATCCGGCGCCTGCGCAAGGCGATCAACGGCCCGCGCGACCGCGACCTCATCCGCACCGTCCGCTCGGCCGGATACGCGCTGGATGCGAAGGGGTGATTCAGAAGTCAGAAGTCAGAAGTCAGAAGTCAGAAATCAGAAATCAGAAGTGGCGCTGAATTACTGACTTCTGTGTTCTGACTTCTGACTTCTGAACCCGGCATCACGTGGATCGCCTTCGCCAGGAGCGACACGCCGATCTCGATCCCGGGCTCAAGCCCGTTGCGCCACGCGACATGGTTCGGCACGTCCATGATCAGCGCCTGCTCCTCGCCGGGCACGCGGATCGACACGCTGGTCAGGGAGCCGAGGCGCACCAGGTCGAGGATGGCCCCCGATACGGGGTTCTCGGCGACGCCGCGCGAGGGCTGCACCCGGCGATGCAGGATCACCTCGGAAGGCGGGATGGTCCACGCGACCTCGGCGTCGACCGGGAAGCGGGGCGCCGGCGCGGCCTCCAACCGGCGGCCATGCCAGTCGAGGAGCGTGATCCCTCGCTCGGCATCGTGCGCCAGGATGCGTCCCGCGAAGATGTTGCGCGCCGCGACGAGCGCGGCGACCAGCGGGTCCTTGGGCCGGGTCAGCACCTCCTCGGGCGTGCCGGTCTGCAGCGTGCGGCCGCGATGGAGCAGGGTGAGCCGGTCCGCCAGCATCGCCGCCTCCTCCAGATCGTGCGTGACCAGGATCATCGGGATGGAGAGGCCGCGCCTCAGCTCGGCCAGCTCGCGCTGAAGCTTGCGGCGCGTGACCTGGTCGACCGCCGAGAAAGGTTCATCGAGCAGAAGAACCTGCGGCTCGCGGGCGAGCGCGCGGGCGACCGCGACGCGCTGCTGCTGCCCGCCGGAAAGCTCCGCCGGGCGGCGCTCCTCGAGTCCCCCCAGATGCACGCGCTCGAGCAGCGCCCGGGCGCGTGCCGGACGCTCCTTGCGCGGCAAATGCCCGAGGGCCGTCGAGACGTTCTCCAGCGCGGTGAGATGGGGGAAGAGCGCGTAGTTCTGGAAAACGAGCCCGACCGATCTTGCCTGCGGCGGACGGTCGATCCCGGCCGTACCGTCGAACCAAGCCGTCTCGCCGCAGCGGACATGCCCCGCCCGGGGCCTGTGCAGGCCGGCGATGCAGCGCAGGATCGTGGTCTTGCCGCTGCCCGAGGGGCCGACCAGGGCCAGCAGCTCGCCGGCGGCCACCGTCAGCTCCGCGGCCAGCGGAATAGGCTCCGATTGTTCCAGCCGGACCGAAAGCGCGCTCATCTCCGCCGCCGCGCCAGGACCTGCACCGCCAGGATCGACAGGAACGACAGCATGAGCAGCGCCGCCGCCAGTCCCCCCGGCGCGCCGCCGGGAATCTGCGTCTCGTCATAGAGCGCGATCGAGGCGGTGCGCGTCTCGCCCGGGATGTTGCCGCCGACCATCAGCACGACGCCGAACTCGCCCATGGTATGCGCGAAGGTCAAAACCGCCGCGGTCATGAGGCCGGGCGCGATCAGCGGCAGCTCGATCCGCCAGAAGGCCGCGGCGCTCGTCATGCCGCTCACCCGCGCCGCATCGGCGATCTCGCGCGGCAGCGCCTCCACCGCGCGCTGGATCGGCTGCACCGCGAAGGGGATGTTGGCGATGAGCGAGGCCACGACCAGCCCCTCGAAGCTGAAGGCGAGCGGCGCGCCGAAGACAGCCTCGAAGCCGCGTCCCAGCGGGGAGGCGCGGCCGAAGCCGACCAGGAGGTAGTAGCCGAGCACGGTCGGCGGCAGCACCAGCGGCAGGGTCAGCGCCGCCTCCACCACCGGCTTGGAGGGGCCGCGCCAGCGCGCGAGCGGTCGCGCGGCGAGCACGGCCAAGGGAATCAGGATGGCCGTGGTCGCCACCGCCAATTGCAGCGACAGGAGAAACGGCCCCCATTCCATCCTTTAGAACTCCGCTCGGTTCCCCGACGGCGGTGGATTGTAGGGAGGCGCGCGCATCGGCGCAAAGCGGGCGGTTGCCGAACGCCTCCGGCGGGGCTAGCCTCCCGCGCAATATGGCCGATATCACCAGCCTTTCCGAAGCGGTCGCCGGGCTTGTGCGCGACGGCGACACCCTCGCCATGGAGGGCTTCACCCATCTCATCCCCCACGCCGCGGGGCATGAAGTCGTCCGCCAGCGCCGCACCGGGCTGACCCTGGTGCGCATGACCCCGGACATCATCTATGACCAGCTCATCGGCATGGGAGCGGCGAAGAAGCTCGTCTTCTCCTGGGGCGGCAATCCGGGGGTGGGATCGCTGCACCGCTTCCGCGACGCGGTCGAGACCGGCTGGCCGCGGCCCCTGGAGCTGGAGGAGCACAGCCATGCCGGCCTCGCCAACGCCTATGCGGCGGGTGCGGCGAACCTCCCCTTCGCGACGCTGCGCGGCTATATCGGCTCCGACCTGCCGAAGCACAACAAGGCGATCCGCAGCATCCGCTGCCCCTTCACCGGCGAGGAGCTGGCGGCCGTGCCGGCGGTCCGGCCGGACGTCGCCGTGATCCATGCGCAAAAGGCCGATCGGAGGGGCAATGTCCTGATCTGGGGCATCGTCGGCGTGCAGAAGGAGGCGGTGCTCGCCGCCCGGCGCAGGATCGTCACGGTCGAGGAGATCGTGGACAGCCTCGAAGCGCCGCCCAATGCGATGGTGCTGCCCTCCTGGGTGATCGATGCGGTAGCGCTCGTGCCGGGCGGGGCGCACCCCTCCTTCGCTCAGGGCTATTCCCGGCGCGACAACCGCTTCTACAAGGCCTGGGACGGCATCTCGCGCGAGCGCGACGTCTTCCGCGACTGGATGGAGCGCCACGTGCTGGCAACGAAGGACTTCGCCGAGTATCGGCGCAGCCTGGAGCGCGCCTGATGGCCGGCTGGACCGCCGAGGAGATGATGACCGTCGCGGCCGCGCGGCTCTTGAAGGACGGCACGGTCTGCTTCGTCGGGATCGGGCTGCCCTCCGCCGCCGCCAACCTGGCGCGGCTCACCCATGCGCCGGAGATCGTGCTGATCTATGAATCCGGCACCATCGGCGCGAAGCCGACCGCGCTGCCGCTCTCGATCGGCGACGGCGAGCTGGCGGAGACCGCCGACGCCGTGGTCTCGGTGCCGGAGATGTTCCGCTACTGGCTGCAGGGCGGACGCATCGATGTGGGCTTCCTCGGCGCCGCGCAGCTCGACCGCTACGGCACCATCAACACCACCGCGATCGGACCCTACGCGACCCCGAGCGTGCGCCTTCCCGGCGCGGGCGGGGCGCCGGAGATCGCGATCCTCGCGGGCGAGGTCTTCATCATCCTAAGGCACGGCAAGCGGGCGCTGGTGGACCGGCTCGATTTCGTGACCTCGCGCGGCTTTTTGCCCGGAGACGAGGTCAAGGGCGCGGGCCTGCGCGGCAAGGGGCCGACGGTGCTGGTGACGGATCTCGGCATCCTCAAGCCCGACCCTGAGACGCGGGAATTCACCCTCGTCGCGCTGCATCCGGGCGTCACGGTTCAGCAGGCGAAAGATGCCACGGGCTGGCCGCTGAAGGTCGCGGACGATCTCGCCGAAACGCCGCCGCCGACGGCGGCCGAGCTGGACGCGCTGCGCGCGCTCAACGAGCGCACGCGCCGCGCCCATGACGGCGGCTGACACCGACATGGCGGAAGCATTTCTCTGCGATGGGGTGCGCACGCCGATCGGCCGTTACGGCGGCGCGCTCGCAAGCGTGCGCGCCGACGACCTTGCCGCGCATCCCATCCGCGCGCTGACACGGCGCCACCCGAAGCTTGATTGGGCGGCGGTGGACGAGGTCATGCTCGGCTGCGCCAACCAGGCGGGGGAGGACAACCGCAACGTCGCGCGCATGGCGCTGCTCCTGGCCGGGCTGCCCGCAAGCGTGCCCGGCAGCACGGTCAACCGCCTCTGCTCCTCGGGCCTCGAGGCGGTGGCGCAGGGCGCGCGCGCGATCCGAACCGGCGAGGCGGAGCTGGTGATCGCGGGCGGCCTCGAGAGCATGAGCCGCGCCCCCTTCGTCATGCCGAAAGCCGATCAGCCCTTCTCCCGCGCGGCCGAGGTCTTCGACACCACTATCGGCTGGCGCTTCGTCAATCCCGAGATGCGCGCCCGCTACGGCGTCGATGCGATGCCGGAGACGGCGGAGACTGTCGCCGCCGAGTTCCAGATCTCGCGCGCCGACCAGGATGCGTTCGCGCTGCGCAGCCAAGCGCGCGCGGCTAAGGCCAAGGCGGCCGGGTTCTTCGCCGAGGAGATCGAGCCGGTCGAGGCGCCCGGACGCAAGGGTGCCGTCCGCGTCTTGGAGGACGAGCATCCGCGTCCCGACACCACGCTCGAGGGCCTGGCCAAGCTGCCGACGCCGTTCCGGCAAGGCGGCACGGTGACCGCGGGCAACGCCTCGGGCGTGAATGACGGCGCGGCGGCGCTGATCATCGCCTCGGAAGAAGCGGCCAAGCGGCATGGCCTCACCCCTCGCGCCCGCATCCTCGGCGCCGCGGCCGCGGGGGTCGAGCCCAGGGTCATGGGCATCGGCCCGGTCCCGGCGACGCGCAAGCTCCTGGCCCGGCTCGGCCTT